>NJEF01000058.1 GCA_002255065.1 Desulfurococcales archaeon ex4484_204
GGGAGATAGACGCTGAGACGTTGAGGGAGCTAATAGTGCGTAGAGGGAGATTAGTTGGAGGTAAACCTATTAATGACAACGACGTTAAAAGGGTTTTTAATATAGATAGCATAGATGACCTCGTGAAGTCCCTCATCGAAGGCAGGGTGTTATGGCATAAGTATGACCACGAGGTGGTACCGGTTTTCAGGCTTCACCCTCCTTCAGGAGGGTTTAATGGAAGTATTAAGAAGCCCTACAGAGCTGGTGGGGAGCTCGGGTATAGGGGTATAGCAATTAATGAACTCCTAAAGAGGATGATTTAGAGGTGGTCTGAGTTGGTTGTTAGGAGGAAGAAGAAGAGTAGGTACATGAGGGGGTACAGAAATCAAGGCTATGGTAGTATAGGTCAGCATAGGAAGAGTGGGAGTAGAGGAGGTAGGGGGGCTGCAGGCTTTCATAAGCATATGTGGTCTTGGATTGTTAAGTACTATCCTGACTGGTTCGGTAAGCACGGTTTTCGTAGACCGCTAAGTATTGTTCAGGAAGTAAGGGAGATAAACGTTGGGGAGCTTAACGAATTAGTTAAGGCGTTAAAGAGTGAGGGGAAGATAAGGCGGGTAGAGGGTATGTATAGTATAGACCTCACAGCATTTGGCTTCAATAAGCTCCTCGGTAGAGGTAGGATTAGCGAGAAGGTTAAAGTAAGGGTGTATGAAGCGTCTGAAACAGCTGTAGCTAAGGTTAGGGAGGCGGGAGGGGAGGTAATTATACTTAGGGAAACTAAGGAGGGCTAGTATATAGATTTAAAGTTTTTAAGAATATCAACCTATACGAGCAGGGAATAGTAGATGGGGCCTCTGCATGCTATAGCGAAGATCGGCGACTACTTTCCATCACCGCCTAGACCTGCTAGGAAACCTGATTTGAAGAGGAGGCTACTGTATACCTTCTTAGCACTGGTTGTATACTACCTTATGGCCTCAACCCTAGCCTTCCCGTTAGCTGCCTACCCCACCATCCCCGGTATACAGCTACCAGCAATAATTAACGTGATCTTCGCCTCATCGAGGGGTACTATAGCTCAGCTGGGCATAGGGCCTATGGTTACTGCTGGTCTAATCATTCAGATCCTTGCTGGTGCTAAGCTAATAGAGCTTGACCTATCGAAACCTGAGGATAGGAAGCTGTTTACTCAGGCGGAAAAGGGTTTGGGCCTACTCATAGCCATTGTGGAGGGCCTGGGCTTCGCGCTGTATTACAGGCTTAACTCCTTTGTAACCGCAGCTATCTTCCTCCAGTTCTTGATGGGTGCAGTAATCCTGATGATACTTGATGAAGCGATCCAGAAGGGGTGGGGCATAGGCTCTGGTGTTAGCCTGTTTATACTGGCTGGCGTTACAAGGACTATTATCTGGGATCTCTTCGCCCCAGTAAGGGTAGCCGATGTAGGTCAGTACTACGGCTTCATACCGTACCTTGTAGAGTCGCTGAGTAATGGCCTCCTAGATACAGGCAGGCTCTTCTTCGGGTTTGTCCCAGGTGCTAGAACCGTGTTACCGTCCTTAACAGGACTCATAGTCGTTATCATGCTCATAGTTATCTTGGTCTACCTACAGCAGATGAAGGTGAATATCCCAGTAACTACACAGCGGTTACCCGGTATAAAGACTAAGGTACCTCTACAGTTCCTGTACGTAACTAACATACCGATACTGCTTGTTGGCATAGTGTTCTCTGACTTAATCCTGTTTAATAACGTTACCTCGGCGTACCTATCAAATAGGGTGCCCTGGCTAGCGCAGGGTCTAGCAACAGCGGTGTACTACATGGCACCCCCCCGAGGCCTTTTAGAGCTAGCCTATAACCCCCTCCGGGTATCTATTTACTCGGTACTACTTGTCGTGCTTGCTGTTGCCTTCGGATTCATGTGGGTTGAGATTGCCGGACTTAACCCCTCAGCACAGGCTGAAAATTTAATAAAATCGGGCTTTCAGATGCCCGGTGTGAGGAGGAACCCGAGGCTTCTAGAGGGCATACTAGCTAAGTATATCTATCCACTAACAATACTGAGCTCGCTCATAGTTGCTCTAATAGCGCTAGTAGCTGACGTATTTGGAGCCTACGGTACCGGTATGGGTATTTTGCTAGCTGTAGGGATAGTTCAGCAGTTCTACACCCAGATAGCTTATGAGAGGGCGCTAGAGGCCTATCCGCTGCTGAAGAAGATCATAGGGGAGTAGGATGTCGGTTGACGGTGAGCCAAAGATATTCGTTGTTGTAGGGTTACCTGGTGTCGGGAAGAGCACGGTCTTGAACATGGCTATTAATAGGTTAAGGGAGGAGGGATACAGTGTAGAGCTTATTAATTTTGGGGACTTCATGCTTAAGCTCCTCGTCTCTAAGGGCTTAGTTAGAAGCAGGGACGAGATAAGGAAGCTCCCCCTGAGAGTTCAGCAGGAGGTTCAAGCTAAAGCTGCTGAAGGGATTAGGGAGTATTTTAGTAGAAGAGCCATGTCCAGCAGGGGCCTTATAGGATTCGTTGATACACATGCGATGGTGAAGACACCTACAGGAGTATGGCCTGGGCTACCCGAGCACGTTATAAGGAGGTTAAGGCCGCACACAATCATAATAGTGGAGTCAAGCCCTGAGGACATAGTATCGAGGCAGTTAAGGGATTTAACGAGGGCGAGGAGGGATTACGCTAATGTGGAGCTAGTTAAGGAGCTATTGATGCTGAATAGGGTGTTCAGTGTTGCAAGTGCTGTACTAGTAGGTGCCTCCATCGCTGTCGTGTTCAACGTTGAGGGAAGGCCCGAGATGGCTGCTGAGGAGATTGTTAACATAGTTAAGCATGTGTGATGAGGCGTGATAGCCCTAGTATATGTTGCCCTTATTTTCGCCATCTTGCTGCCCTACTCAATATTTGTTGGTGCCTACGAGAAGAGGGTGAACATAAGCTTAGTTATGTCGGAGCTTAGGAATGTAAGCTTAAAGCTCTCCGAGACGTCGCCGGAGAAGGAGAAGAAGCTAAGGCTGCTAAAAACTAGGTATAAAAGGCTTAGGGGGGCGTTAAACAAATTCATGATCATTAACATGGTCATGATATGGATAGGGGTGTTCACGGCCTTAGTCATTGCGAGGTCCGCAGTGCTCTACATATCTAGATGGCTGGGCGTGAACCCGCTGCCGCCATCCCCTATAGACCTGCCCGGAATATCTCTTAACGGCTATCTCAACGACCTCTTCCTCTTCCTAGCAGCTGTGGTAGCTTACCAGCCTCTACACACTAAACTTTCAGGGATGTATAAAATGAGGAGGTCGGAGGATAGCTCCTACTAGTAAAAGCTTTTATAGATGTTTTAAAGCCCTAGGAGTAGGGATAGGGCTTGGTTAGGCCAGCATACAGGACTAGGTCGAGGAGGATCGTTAAGAGGAGAACCCCTAGCGGTAAATCGAGAAGTTACTATAGGAGGCGGTCTAGCTACAGAGCTTTTTGCGCTATCTGCAGTACCCCGCTAAGTGGGGTGCCTGGAAGCCTTTACGCCGTGAGGTATAGGGGGAGGACTGAGAAGAGGCCTGAGAGGTACTATGGAGGCGTGGTTTGCCCGGCATGTCTAGCAGCGATGCTGAAGTTAGCCACCAGGTCTCTCTAATGGGGGCTCCTCTTGTCTGAGGCGTGTAGGTTAGGCTTAGTTATAGCGGTAAGCGGCCTCCCCGGCTCAGGTAAGACAACTCTAGCTAAAGCCCTTGCTAGGAGTTTAGGGCTTAGATACGTGTCGCTGGGCAGGGTCTTTAGGGCTATAGCCCGTGAGAGGGGCGTTACCGTTGAGGAGCTCTCCCTCATCGCTGAGAGCGACCCCTCAATCGATAAAGAGATCGATGACTTATCTGTTAGGGAGGCCGTTAAGGGATGCGTAGTTATTGATGGCCACCTCTCAGCCTGGATATTAAAGGATAGAGCACACCTTAAGCTGCTAGTAACGGCGCCCCTCGATATCAGGGTGGAGAGAGTTGCTAGAAGGGATGGTAAGCCGCTAAGTAAGGCGCTGTCCGAGGTAAGGGTTAGGGAGGAGTCTGAAAGAAGGAGGTTTCTGAAGTTCTACGGGATCGATGTTAATGACTTAAGCGTTTTCGACGTCATCATCAGTACGTATAAGTTCGGCGTTGATGAAGTGATCGATATAGCGCTTACAGCAGCTAGAGCTGTAATTAAGAGGGTAAAGGCAGGAAAAACTTAAATCTCGTTCAGCCCACTCTAGATGGTGTGGTGGATGCCAGCTATAGGTATTGGTAGGGTATGCGTTAAACTTCTAGGCCGTGAAGCGGGCAGGAAGTGTGTAATAGTTGATATAATAGATGAGAACTACGTTTTAATTACCGGGCCGAAGAGCCTCACAGGTGTTAAGAGGAGGAGGGTGAACGTTAACCATATAGAGCCGACGGATAAGGAAGTCAATATTTCGAGAGGTGCTAGCGATGATGAAGTAGTAAAGGCCATAGAGTCCTCAGGTCTTACGGAGTTTATGAAAGAGAGGGTTAGGGTGTCCCGCAGGGAGTTCATCTCCGTTAAGGCCTTAAGGCCTTCAAAGCTGTGATAGCTAGGTGTTTTAAGGGCTATTACCTACGTGTGGGTTAGTGTATTAGGGTGGGGAGATGCCTGGAGTAGTAGATGAGGGTGTAAAGTTCTTACAAGAGTTGGATAGCTTCTCGGGTTTAAGGAGGAGGTGGTTAATTAAGAGGGAGAGTGAGACTAGTGAGAGGTATGGTAAGGTTCCGCGCTTAAGAAATATAGATGAGTTGCTGAGCTTCGGTATAATCAACTTGGATAAGCCGCCTGGACCTACGAGCCACGAAGTTGTTGCGTGGGTTAAAGGGCTTCTAGGGCTTAGAAGGGCTGGCCATGGCGGTACCCTAGAGCCCGCCTAGGGGGCTAGGTGGGCGGGGATACCCTAAGGTTTCAGGGGTTCTACCTATAGCTTTAGAACGTGCTACTAAGGTAATTGGGTACCTCATGTTATCGTCTAAGGAGTATGTCGCTGTAATACAGCTGCACAAACCCGTGCCTGAGGAGAGGCTTAAAGAGGTAGTTAATGAGTTCAGGGGTAGGATATACCAAAAACCCCCTGTTAGGTCGTCTGTAAAGAGGTCTTTAAGGGTTAAGGAGATTTACGATATAAGGATTCTCGAGGTTTCATACCCTTACGTACTTCTTAGGGTAAGCTGCCAGCACGGAACCTACATTAGGAAGCTTATCCACGATATCGGGGAGGTCCTGGGTGTAGGGGCCCACATGAGGGAGTTAAGGAGGGTCAGGACGGGCCCCTTCAAGGAGGATAGCACCCTAGTTACCATGCATAAGCTCTCCGAGGCTATCTACACCTTTAAGGAGTTAGGGGACGATTCACTGCTCAGGAAGTCCCTGCTACCAGGCGAGTTCGGGGTCTCGCACATGCCAAAAGTTGCTGTAGTTGATGGCGCTGTTGAGTCGATAACTCATGGCGCTGACCTAGCGGTTCCCGGGATATCGATGCTACATGAAGGTATAAGGAAGGGGGACCACGTAGCGATCTTGACCCTAAAGGGCGAGCTAGTAGCTATCGGTATGGCATTAATGCATACAGAGGAGATTATGGAGGCTGCTAAGGGAGTAGCTATTAAAACAAAGAGGGTCGTTATGCCTAGGGGTGTGTACCCTAAGCTATGGAAGAGCAAGAGTTTAGGTAGGCATGAGTGGAAACCATAATTAATAGGACTGCTTGCTTACTTTAAGACGTTCGTTACACCATATAGCCTATGTTTTACCGCTAATGTTAAGGCTTTACAGGTAGCAGTACATCCCGTGAAGCCGTGGTAATCAATATCAAGTGAACGTGAAACTATGGTAAAGCGTTGAGAAGCAGTGACGCATAGAGCAAAAGCAATCAAGCCGTGACGTAAGGGAATGTACTAATAAAGATAAGCATAGCGTATAGAAGAATTTAAGGGGAAGGATAGGAATAACTTATGTGGGGCCGGGGTACCCGAGCGGTCTAAGGGGCCGGCCTGGAGAGCCGGTGCCCCGATAAGGGGCGCGCGGGTTCGAATCCCGCCCCCGGCGCCATTCCTTCACAATCTATAAGTCCGATGTACTCGTCTCCTTGGTAGAGATAGTAGGTTTCCTTAATCTCCCTAATCCTCCAAATCGAGGGCATGTTACCTCCTCAAATAAAGTACTGTATCAGATTCAAGCTCCTGGGGTACTATTTCAGAGCTTATAAATCTGACCCCTCCATGAAACAGTGTTGCTACACGAAGGGTTCAAACCCATGAAACAAAAATCCTACTCGGACCGTTAAAGCCTTTTTACAATGGGAGGAACAGAATTGGGTTCAGTTATAAGGGGGACAGTGTTTGCCCGCCCCGAGATAAGAGGGGAAAGCCAAATCTCTGGC
>NJEF01000059.1 GCA_002255065.1 Desulfurococcales archaeon ex4484_204
TTCTTTGGATGATTGGGGATAAAGCTGAAGCGATAAAAAATAGCCAAATAAGGTCAATGAAATTCACATTTTACCTCCTACCATCTATTAGGGAGGGGGGTCTCTGGCTAGCTATTGCTGGCTTCACACTAGGCCTGCTTACCGTTAAAGGTTTAGACCTCCTAATTCCGCACCTGCACTTCATTAAGGGTTACGAGGGCCCCCACACGAGGAGGTCTCTTAGGAAGGCGTGGCTGATAGCTCTAGCAATGATTATTCACAACGTGCCTGAAGGAATGGCTGTGGGTGCAGCAGCAACCTACAGCACTACTAGGGGGGTCCTCCTAGCCCTAGCCATAGGTGTTCAGGACATACCTGAGGGCCTAGCGGTAGCGATACCCTTAGCGATCGCTAGCGGCAACCCTACTAAGGCGTTCGCTATGGGGGCTCTAAGCGGTGCTGCTGAAGCTCTAGCAGCCCTAATACCTCCTCTCGTAGTTACGGCTATAGCAACCACCCTACCGTTAATAATGGCGCTAGCAGCTGGGGCTATGGTGTACGTAGTAGTTCATGAGGTGGTGCCCGACATCTATGGCCACGGCTCGGTGAATTGGGATACTCTCGAAGATTAGCGCCTGCTCATGGTTGTTAGGAGCTTTAGCATGTTAGGGACCTTTCTGAACTCCTTTAAGGCATTACCGTACATAGCGGCTAGGTCGCTGGCTAGGTCGCTGGGTAGCTCACCACCTATAGACTTCTTGAAAGCCCTCCTGAACCTCCAGGCTCTTACCGCTAGGCTCAGCTTCGCACTAGCTGTTAGAATAACTATCCTAGCTATCAGTGAAGCAATAGCTAGCGCGACGGACGCTACTAGGTATGCGGTTCTAGCGCCCCTAACAACCCTAGCCCTCAACGCCACGCTCCCTTAAACACCCCCTCAACGTAATCCTGGGCCTGCTGTTGCTACCCAGGTTTACCAGGACACCCCGCCTCATTAACTTCCTAACCCTGCTACTAATAACCCTCCTCGATGCAGAGCCCCTAAGCACCCTAACCCTCCTAGTTATCTCCGATATCGTTAGCTCGTCGCAGCTGGACAGGACCTCAATTACGGCCCTATCTATCGGGTCTGCAAGCCCTAACGACTTAACAGTAGATAGAACCCTCTCAGCGGCCCTTAACGCGGTTGCTGCAGGCAATGAGAGGGACACAACCAGCTTAAAGGCTATCGATACCGCCTCACCGCTACCGCTTAAATCCTTAAGAACGGCCTCAATAACCTCCAACCTCCTGAGAACCGATATAAGGAGGTTCTCAAGCCTCCCTAACCTATCGCTAGCACTCAAAACACCTCACCGGCACCCTTTAGGGATGGGCTTAATCCCTTAAAAAGATGATTTGGCTTTACTCCCCCTCTTCCTCCTTAAGGGATTTAAGTAGGTTTATAGCCTCCTCAATCTTCTCCCTATCCCTAGGCCTCCTCTCCTTCAACCTCTCTAGAGACCTTAGAGCCCTATCGACGTCGCTGCCTTTAGAGGGCTTTATCATAACGAAGGCCTCTTTACCCTTTATAGCGTTCTCAATAGCCTTAACGAGGCCCCCAATGCTTGGAGCAGCCTCAAGCCTCCTCTTAAGGAAGTCCTTAGTCATCTCCTTAGCTAGGTCCTCAGGAACCCCCTTCTCAGTAAGGCTTTTATAGAAGGACGCTACCTCCTCACCAACCCTCTTACCATCCATCGTCGTCATTATCATATCTATGAACTCCTTAAAAGGGTTCCTAAGCCCTTCCAGGAACTCCGAAACAGCCCTAAGGACCTCCCTAACCTCCTCGGCCTCGCTAACACCCTTACTAGGCTTGGAGCTCATGTATCTCACCGAGAGTAAGGTACCTGGTCACGCTATTTAGTGTTAACCCATTAAAGTGATCAGAGGTCATGGAGCTAGTAGCCACTCCCGTGCTGAACGCTATCAACGTTAACCTTCAGGCGTAGCTACGTACAGCAGCGTTGCCGTAAGTGCTTTAAACGGCTTACGCCCTAGCTATGGAGGCCTAGTAAGTCGCTAGCTAAAGTTTTTAGATATTTATGCTAGGTATTTAAGGAGTCTCTATGGAGTTAACAACGCTAATTAGGGCATCCCTCATAGTAACCATGGATAGCGCTGGTAGGGTGGTTAGGGACGGGGAGATCCTCATCGAGGGTAGGGAGGTCATCGCTATCGGTAAGTCGGGTGAGGTGTCCGGGAAGTTCGGTGCTGAGTTAAGGATCGACGCTAGGGGGGAAGTAGTTATACCCGGCCTCATAGATTCCCATAGACACCTGTACGGGATCTTAACTAGGGGTATGCCTGTTAAGGTGCGGCCTAAGGACTTCATAAGCTTCCTAGAGGACTTCTGGTGGCCCTACGTCGAGAACCAGCTAACTAAGGAGCACATCTACGCTGCTGCCAAAGCCTCAGCCCTTGAGGCCTTAAAGACCGGGACAACCACGGTTGTGGACATCCTTGAAGCCCCGTACGCCCTGCCCGGTGCTCTAGAGGTTGAGGCTAGAGCGCTTGAGGAGGTGGGGCTACGTGGCTACCTATCATTCGAGGTTACTGAGAGGGCTGGTGAGGAGGTTAGGGACATGGGATTCACGGAGAACGTGAACATGGTTAGGAGGGGCGGGGACCTAGTTAGAGGGACCCTAGCAATACACACAACGTTTACGTGCAGCCCTGAATGCATTAGGAGGGCTGGGGAGCTGGGTAGGTCCCTTAAGGCGAGGATTCAGCTACACCTAGAGGAGGGCGATTATGAGAAGATGTACGCTAGGGTTAAGTACAGGAAGCTACCGGTGGAGCTCTACGAGGACCTGGGGTTCCTAGGCCCTAATGTAATAGCTGCTCAGTGCGTTACAACGGAGCCTAAGGAGTTAGAGATCCTGAGGAGGTATGGAGTTAACTTGGTCCACGTACCGATGAGCAACTGCGAGGTCGGCGGGGGCTTCGCCCCAATACCTGAAGCGATCGATACGGGTTTGAACGTCGGGCTAGGCACCGACGGCTATGTAACAAACATGTTCGACGTAATGAGGTTCGCCTTCCTAATCCATAAGTGCAGGCTTAAGAACCCCCAGGTAATGCCCGCCCACGAGGTCTTCAGGATGGCTACGTCCAACGCGGGGAGGGCCCTCAACGCCAACATAGGCTCTATAATGCCTGGCTACCTAGCCGACATAGCCATCCTTAGGTTTAAACCCCCAACACCTCTAAGCGAGGTTAACGTAGTCGATATGCTAGCCCTCTTCGGCTACTTAGCCGAGGTTGATAAGGTGATCGTTAACGGGGCGCTAGTGGTTGATGGAGGTAGGAGCGTTAGGGTTGATGAGGAGGCGGTTAGGGAGGGGTGTGTAAGGGCTAGTGAGGACCTATGGAGCAGGGCCGGTAGCTAGCGGGACGTACCTGCCGGCCCTACCAACCACCTCACCCTCATCAGCTACTAGGACCCCCCTGAGGAAGTTCTTAACAACCCTGAACCTAACCTCTAAGCCCTCGTAGGGCGTGTAGTCGGTTCTAGACCTAATCCATGAGCTATCAACCCTAGCCCTCCCCCTATGGTCTACTAGGACTACGTTAGCCTCAGACCCCACGCTTATTGAGCCCCTCCTAGGGTATAGGTTGAGGATCCTAGCTGGGTGCTCGTTAAAGAGCTTCTGAACCTCGTAGAAACCCATCCCCGCCTTCTCCACGGCATATGTAGCTACTACAGGGAACGCGAACTCGAGGCCTCCAAGGCCTGGCGGGGAGCTCCACACATCCCCGCCCAGCTTCTCGCTCGAGTAGTAGGGCGCGTGGTCCGTTGAGATAACGTCTATTAAGCCCTCCTTAAGAGCTGACCACAGGGCCTCCCTATCCCTCCTAGCCCTTAACGGGGGTGTCACGGTTGCTAGCAAGCCCAGGCCGCTGGCACTGTCCACGTCGAGGAGCAGGTGGTGCGGTGCTACCTCGCTCGATAACGCCTTATGGAACGTCCTAGCGAGCCCTAGGGACTTAACACCTAGCTCAGAGGTTACGTGGCATACGTGGAGCCTAGCCCCTACATGCCTGGCCAGCGTGGAGGCCCTTAAGATCGCTTCAGCCTCAGCTATTGCTGGCCTAGCCCTGGACAGGGCTTCTAAGCCCCTACCACCCCCACCCCTAACAACCCTGGTCCAGTAGTTAACTATGTCCCTGTTCTCGCAGTGAGCTGCGAGGATCTTCCCGTACCTGGACGCAGTGCTTAGTGCTTCTAGGAGTAGAGCGTCGTCACCTATAGGGCCCGGCTCGCTGAGCATTATCTCCCCAAGGCCTACAGCGCCCTCCATAAAGAGCTGGGGGACCTCCTTGAGGTCGCTGAAGGAGTAGATCTCGCCGGCGTAGAGGGCTACATCGATAACCGCCTCCCTATTAACAATACCTACCTTCTCCCTAAACACCTTAAGGGTTGTTGTCTGCCACTCGCCAACACCTGCCATATCGCATACCAGGGAGTAGCCACCTACGGCGGCAGCGGCGGTACCGCTTGCGTAGGTCTCCTTAAACCACCCAGGGGAGAATATGTGGACGTGCATGTCTATAAACGATGGCAGGGCTATGAGGCCCTCCCCATTAACCACCTCCTCACCGCCGTAGATGCCCGGGTACGACCTGCCTAGGAAGGATATGAGGCCGTCCTTAACGCCTATGTCGACTGCTTCAAGGGTTCCCCCGTTAACGAAGACCTTAACGTTCCTAATCACTAGGTCCGCCTTCAATCCCTAGCACCTAACGCCTTCCTAGCCCTAAGCTCCTCTGCAGCTATCTTAACCGCCTTAACGAACCTGTGGTAGCTACCGCACCTACACAGGTTAGTGCTTAAGGCCTCCCTAACATCGTCATCGCTCGGGTTCAGGTTCCCCTTAACCTCTAGGAGCCAGTAGGCAGCGATAACTACTCCAGGGATGCAGAAGCCGCACTGGGGTGCGTTAACCTTAATTAGGGCTTCCTGGATTGAGTGGAGGCTCCTAGAGCTAATGCCCTCAACGGTCACTACGTCCCTACCCCTAGCCTGAACAGTTAGCATAAGGCATGAGGGGACGAGCTCCCCATCAACTATTACTAGGCAGGCACCGCACTCACCCCTACCGCAGCCATCCTTAACGCTGGTAATCCCTAACCTCCTCCTGAGGGTGTCGAGGAGCCTCTCGTACGGCTTAACCCTCAATACGTGCTTAACCCCGTTAACCCTCAGCTCAACGGGTACCTCCCGGACCCCTAGGCCTTCAGGCACCTCACCCACCCCCTACAGCTCTCCTACCAGCTGTTAGGACCGCCCTCCTAGCTAGCACCTTAGATACGTGTAGCCTGTAAGCCCCTGAAGCTCTGTAGTCGCTCTTCCTCCTCATCTCCCTTGGTAGGTGCTCGTTAATAACCCCCCCAACCGCTTCATCCCTTAAGGGCACCCCCTTAAGCCCCTTCTCAGTTAGGTAGGCCCTCCCTGGAACCCTCCTATCAACCCTATCGAACGCTAGCTTAACGTCCTCTATCACACCATCCCTAACAGTTACTAGGGCGGCAACCGAGGTAAGCCCTATTATGGTGCCCTCCCTGTAGCCGAGCTTTATGAAGGCTGTCGAGGAGTTCTTAGGGGGTACGTTAAACACCACCTCAGTGATAAGCTCCCCAGGCTCCTTAGCTAGCAGCCTCTTACCAGCTACCAACTCCCTAATATCTACGTACCTAGACCCCTTAACGCCGCTAAGCCCTACCTTAGCGTCTAAGGCGTTGAACATAACTATCAGGTCCGCAGCCGATACCGCCGTACCTACGTTACCACCGACAGTAGCTAGCGACCTAACAGCGGCGTTACCGAAGGTCCTGTAGAGGTCTCTAAACCCTAGGAAGGCCTCCATCCCCGTAAGGGCTGAGGCCCCGAGGGCGTTAATAGTTGTTAGGGCGCCAACCCTAACAACCCCTGAGTCGATGGATACGTAGCTAAGCCTGCCCTTAAGGCCCGATAGGTCCACTAGGTACTTAGGCCTCAGCTTACCGTCCCTGATCATGGGTATTAAGTCGGTTCCCCCAGCTATGGGGACGGCGTCGGGGGCGTTCCTGTACAGGAACTCCGAGGCGTCCACGAGGTCCCTGGGTATGTAGATATCGAAGAGCACTAGCTCACCCCAGAACCCCTAACCACTTAAGGACCTTCTCAGGCGTTATGGGTAGCTCGTCAACGTTAGCACCTACCGCGTGAGCTACCGCGTTAGCTATAGCTGTGTGCCACGCTAGGAAGGCCGGCTCGGCCAGTGCCTTAGACCCGAACGCACCCCCCTTAAACTCCTTCTCAACGAACTCGTACTCTACATTGAAGGAGGCGTCCTTAATTGTTGGGACGAGGTATGTTGAGAGGTCGGTGTTCATAACCCTCCCGTCGTCGCCGTATATAACCCTCTCCATCAATGCGTACCCGACCGCCATTACGGCGCCCCCCTCAACCTGGAGCTCCGCGCCCGCCCTATTCACGATCCTGCCGGCATCGAAGGCCCCATACAGGTTCCTAACCCTGACCTTCCCTGTCTCTGCATCGACCTCAACGTCCGCTACGGCCCCAACGTAGGTGTACGTTATGTAGGGGACCCCCCTACCCCTCTCAATATCCCACTCAGCCCTAGGTACGTAGTGGTAGCCTATGGAAAACATCGGGACACCCCTCCAGTACGCCGTCTCAACAAGCTTACCCCAAGAAACCCTCCTTCCCGGGTTGCTGCGGCAGTAGATATCCGGAGCCTTAATAACTACCTCCGATGGCTTGCACC
>NJEF01000060.1 GCA_002255065.1 Desulfurococcales archaeon ex4484_204
GTAGAGCCCTACCTGCAGCACCTTCTGCTTAGTTCTAGCCATTAATAGCCATAACTCCTGCCCAGGTCTTAGAGTCCCTGAAAACACCCTACCTGTTGCCACCATCCCTGCATGTGGGTCAATCCTCATATCGCTTATGAAGAAGACTATCGGGCCATTCGGATCTACGTTAAGCATTGCCCTACCTATCTCGCTATCTAAATCACCCTTCCATATCCTCGGCACCCTATACCTTTGAGCCTCCTTAGGATTCGGCACGAACTTAACGACCATATCGAGCAGGGCTTCATGCAGCGGTATCACCTTCTGTAGCTCCTCAACAGCCTCCCTACCCCTCCCATACGCCTTTATCATGTCAAGTATCTTAACCCCCTTCCTCTGCGATATAGGGACCGTTAAACCTATCTTATCCTTCGCTGAGCCAAACGCTACCATCCCCTTACTGGCATCTATCCTCCACTTATCCCTGAACTCGGGGTCTGCATACTCATTTATCAACACGTTTACGTCTCTTATTATCTCGATAAACCTCTGCTGTATCTCCTTCGGCGTTAGCTTTAACTCCCTTATAAGCCTGTCAACCTTGTTTATGAAGAGCAGCGGCCTAACCCTCTCCTCTACCGCCTGCCTAAGCACAGTCTCTGTCTGGGTCATTACACCCTCGACTGCATCGACAACCACTATAGCGCCATCAAGCACCCTTAGGGACCTTGTTACCTTACCGCTAAAGTCTACGTGACCAGGTGTATCGATTAGGTTAATTATGTATGGCCTGCCCTCGTACTCGTGATACAGGCTTATGTTAGCTGACTTAACCGTTATACCCCTCCTCTGCTCTACGTCTAGGTAGTCTAGGGCTAACGCCTCCCCAGCCACCTTAATCGATATAATACCTGCAGCTGCTAACAGTGAGTCAGTGGTAGTAGTCTTACCGTGGTCTACATGCGCTATTATCCCGATATTCCTAATCTGCTCTATGTTAGACATTATCTTCTGTATCTGCTCTATTGTCTTAAACCTTGGCATTGCTTCCTAACCAGAAGGTATAAGGTGTAAGGGATTAAAAGCTTAAGGCATGTAATGAAGCGGTCACCCATCCATGAACCTAGACAGGTCCTTACCCTTCCTAACCTCAGTAAACCTTGAGTTAGCTACCTTAAACACCGTTAAGGCCTTTTCCTCACTCATCCCCTCAACCCTGGCTAGCTCTGATGGCGCTGAATCTATTACAGCTCTTAACGAGCCGAACTTCTTAAGCAGCCTCTCAGCTAGCTTAGGCCCTATACCTGGGAAGGAAGATAACACGTAAATCTGCCACTCGCTATAGTTTACGTCTCTAGGCTTCTGCACCTTCCTATAGGTCGGAAGTACAGGGCGCTTTCGACTAGGTCTCTGAAGCTTCTCAGCTAAGTACTTTATCACCTCCGCCGTATGCCTAGCGTTACCCGTATATATCACGGGGATGGAATTCAATACCGTTGCCATAATTAGGGCTGCCTCAACAGCCCTGTACCTATTGGTCACCCTATGCAGGAAGTCCATACCTCCTTCAACTATTAAAACGGTCCTCTCACCTGACTCCTTAAGCCTTCTAACCTGATCAAAAAACCTACCCTCAAAAACTGAATGCGCTAAGTCGTCAACCCTCTTTCTCTCAACGACAACCCCCTCGGCAGGTATGTAATCACCTATAGGTAGGTGTTTATAAATGACTGTTAACCCCATCTCCTTGAGGTACGTTGGAACCTTAGAGCTCTTCTCCCGATCATCAACATAGACTTTAACCATAGCCTCCACACTCCGTAATCCATCTCCCTTCATCGATCTTCTTAAGGCTTAAGCCCCACCCACTGAGGATATCACTGAGGGCCTTAAGAAAGTCTTTAACCCTGAAACTCCTTACAAGTACGCCGCCCGCGGTTGCATGACCTCCGCCATAGCCCCCAATAACTTCCCCAATACGCTTACTTAGCTCTGCAGCTACCGGTATGCCTAAGCTGTCTACAGCCTTCCTACTAGCTCTAACGCTTATCCTTACCCCGTCCCTCCTCTTAGCTATAGCTAACGATATATCAGCACCTGCCTCCTGCAGCATCCTAAGAACCGATGACTCATAGGCTCCAATACACGTAATTACTAACACGAGATCTCCTGCCTTGTATAACCCAGCCCTACTAAGGCCCTTCAACATAGCTATCCTCTCAGCATACACCACCTCCCTCCTAGTTAGTATGTTTACAACCCTCCCATACTCCCCACCATGGCTTAGGAGGTTTGCCATGACTCTAAAGGTATCCCTCGAAGCCCTCTTTAAAAAACCCGTATCATAGAGTATTCCAGCGATTAGTAAGCTTGCTACAGTCTTGGAGGGAGCGATGGCGAGGACCTCCATGGCTTTAGCCATAATCTCGGAGCTAGCTACCGCTTCAGGGTCGTATAGCTTCACAACAGCATCCCTTATTAAATCATTAACTACATGATGGTCAATAACCACCAGCTCGTAATTCAGGAATAGCTCAGGGATCTGGGCTCTAGACGCGGTGTCAACTACTATAACTGCTCCCCAACTGCTGCTCTTTAAAGCATCGATATCTTTCACTACCCTGAACCGCTTAGTGTCTACCCCTAAGTCGCTTAGCAATACCTTACTAATACGTTCTATACCCTCAGGCACTACTATCTCTACGTAAAGTGATGGATGCCTAGCCCTAATTACCTCGAGTACAGCGTATGCCGCAGCTAGCGCGTCTGGGTCCGCGTTCCTATGGGATGTTATGCATACGCTCCCCTTACCTCTAAGGTAGTTGAGGAGCGCTAACACCGCATCACGATACTCCATGCTTTCTGAGGAGCTCATTCCTTACCACCTCAAGGACTTCCACTATCAAGCTATCTATTTTAGCTAAAACACTAGGTGCTATGGGGGTTTGAGAGTATAGCTCTATATCTACTGTAACGTCTACACGATCGTTTCTAGATATATTGATGGTTGCTACATACTCGCAAAGCCTCCCTAACACCTTACTGAGCTCCTCTTCCATAAAGTCCATGGCCACCTGAGCTATCTCATTAAGGCTCTCATAACTTATACTGCTAATATCCAAGCCTATGATTTCAAGAGGTACTACCCTTTTAACCCGCTGTTTTTGACGCATACAGACCAGTCCTGTACTTATCCAACCTCCCTCTAATCTCATCCAGCTGCTTCCTCAGCAGGGACTCCATCTTCTCAAGGCTTGTAAGCCTTATCTGTAGCTCCTCCCTTCTCTCATTCAACTCCTTTATGACTTCATCCCTCGGCACCTTAATTAGAGCAAAGCCTGTATTCTTAAATACCTCGGTCTCAGGTTTAACCGAGTTTAGAACGTTAAGTGCTCTATCTATCTCCTTTATTTGTGAAACCACGACGCTCTTCTGCGTTAGTACCGACGCTAGCTGTTGCTCGACTTGCTGATACTTAACTACAAGTTGCTCAACTTCCGGAGGTAATCTCTGGGCCACTCCCCTAACACCCTACCTCTTTATCACGTGGAACTATAAATATTAGCATTAGCTTGCTGCTCCCTAATAACATCGATAACCTCCAGTACTGTCGATGTTAGCCTCATTAACGAGTTCATAGAGGCTCTAAGGAGTGACAACGTAGGTGCGGAGATCGTTATCTCGAGAACCTCACTATCAAGAATCCTTATAGCGGACCTAACATTCCTTAATGAAGTCTCCACCTCAGGCTTTACAGCACTAAAAACTACCTTAGCTAAGTTGCTCCTCAACCTCATAGCGATCCTAACTAGGAGCTTTCCCTCCCCCATAACGCACCACTTTAAACGCTCTAAACATAGGACCACACGGTCTATTCGTTGATGCACATAAAAAGCTAATAAAGGCTTCATCACCGCTGCCGCTAACCACAATCTCTATGCCCTTCCTTACAGGGCGTGTAACGACCTTAGGCCTCATCATGACTACTAATGCATCGCACACCTCAGCTGGTAGCCCACTAGGTACCGCTGATGGGTTAATTACAAGTAAGTTGATGCCTAAGGGCCTCTGGAAATCCCTGATCTCCCTACACAACTTAACGGAGCCTACCTTTATGAGTACCCTCCTTATTAGCAAGTTATCGGTAACCTCGTAAAATGCTAAAGCCGACGGGTTTCCCCCGCGTTCTAAAATCATTAGTAACCCATAAGCCCTCCAACCGATCGCTAAGTTAGCTAGGTCCTTTAAGGTAAACTTACCCCTATTAACCCTTACGGCATGAGGAACTGCTGTAACTAGGTCTTTAATGAAGGTTCTAGACCTTCTCGAAGGCTCCCTTGACGTAGTTATTATGAGCTTCATGGAAACCTCTCAAGTTACGACAGCTCTACCCCTAAGATACTACGACGTCTTAGCTACTCTGCCAATGCTTGTATATGGTTGGTAAGCACCGCCTGCAAAAACCCTCCCACAACTAGGGCAGTACCATATACCGAGCGATAGCCTCTTCATCCTAACCTTAACTCCGCAGAAGGGGCATTCGTACTTTAAGTACCTCCTCTCCATAACCTTCCTCCACTTCTTTCTAAGGGAAGCGCCGTATCTAGAGCCGAAGCGCCCTGCAATACCTACGCTCTTAGTTCTCCTACCCATAACCCCTCCCTATCCACATGGTTCTATATGTAGGGTTTTAAGTTTAACTACCCTCCTTTAGCTGCTTAAGGGTTGCTGAACTTACTAGCTCTATGAGCTCTCCCCCCTTCCTTAACGCTAAATCCATAGCCTTTAACACCTCTTCATATGTTAACGCACCCATACCGCTTTTCTGAATACCGGAGATCCTGCCATCATCCGATACCGCCACAACTATCTTGGTATCGAGAACCGACTCCTCCTCCAGGTCTGGGTCTACTAGTAAAACATCGCCTAGCTTCCCTATAGTCACGGTAATAACCCTCCTACTTAACCCTAGCTCCCCCTCATACTCCCCCTTCTTAACAGTAATTCCCCCCTCAGGGCTTACAACAACCTTAGGTATCTTTGTCGTTAGAAGCGCCGCCAACACAGCTATTGCTGACGCATCAACTAAGTTACCATCATGATCTAGGACGTATATATCTATCCACACTACCCAGACCTTCTTACCGGGTACGAGGACCAGCTTAGATAAGTCTATGGCTCTAATCTCCCTTAGAGACCTATCAATAACTCTCGCTAGCTCGATAGCGTTTTCATCAGGCGGCCCCGGCTCGAACACGGGAGATGCTGTAGGCACAAACTCAGCCGACACGACTAGGGTTCCTTCATTAGGTGTGTCTGGGTAAGGAGTTCCCACCTCAAGCTTAACGCCAGCTACAACCTGGGTATTGCCAAGCTTAACGAATGCTGAGCCGTCCGCGTTCGGTATGTAACCTACTTTTACCGAAAAATCCCTAAACTCATCTAGAGCCCTCCCACTAAGCCTAACACCCTTCTTAACAAGGGATGCTAGGGTTTCCGCCTTAAGCTTAGGCAGTATGTAGTCAGGCGATGAAGGTGTTACGGACATCCTTACTCCTCCACCTTTACTTCTAGGTACCTTCTTCTTAAGGTCTCCTTCATGCCTTCATGTATCCTCCTAATCCCGCTTAAAGCTAGGTCTAGAGACTTCTTAAACTCATCAGGCGTCAGCACACCGTTAAGCTGTAGTAGCGTTATGAGGTTAAGGGATGGAGCTGCCGCTACAGGCATGTCTGCCTCACCGTACATATCCTCAACCTCATCGATATCCAGGACTATCACCCCATCAACCTTACCTACCGCAACACCCGCTACCAAATCCTTCATAGGTATCCCCGCATCAGCTAGTGCTAGCGATGCCGCAGTCACTGAGGCCGTCCTAGTTCCCCCATCAGCGTTGAGAACCTCTATGAAGATGTCTATAGAGGTCCTGGGAAACATCTCAGAGACAACTACGGGCTCTAGCGACTCCCTAATAACCTTAGATAGCTCTACCTCCCTCCTTGAGGGCGCAGGGGATTTCCTGTCATGCGTTGAGAAGGGCGCCATATGGTACCTACACCTAAGCACCGCCCTGTACGGTATCGACACATGTTTTAGCTGGGGCTCCCTAGGACCGTAAACAGCTGCTAACACCTTAGTCCTCCCGTACTCAACAAGGGCTGAGCCGTTAGCGTTGTTGAGAACACCTACCTGCATCCTAATAGGCCTTAACTCATCGTACGCCCTACCGTTATACCTCCTGCCGTCCTCCATTATCAACCTAGGCCTCTCACTCGTGCTGACCACTTAACACCCCCCTCCTAACCTTCTCTTTAAGTATAAACTCCTTTATCCTATCGGTTAACCCAGGTATATGCGCCTCCCTCTCTATCTT
>NJEF01000061.1 GCA_002255065.1 Desulfurococcales archaeon ex4484_204
GTTCCTAAGTAAGTATGGTGAGAAGGATGACTTCGGGATGACGTGGCTACCCCAGCTCTTCGCCGCCTTAAGCGATGGCTCCATCGTGAAGGTCTTAACGGAGCCTAACCTAACACCTCAGGGAACCCTCGATGAGGAGCTAGATTATAAAATAGCTTTAAAGAATATCAAAAAGGCTGAGGGTAGTGTGTGAGTACAGGTATGGTAAGGGCTTAAGGGTACCATATGTTCCAACCCCGATCCCAGTTGTGGACTACATGTTAAGGCTTGCTAACGTAGGCCCTAACGACATAGTGTACGACCTGGGCTGCGGTGATGGGAGGATACCTATAAGGGCTGTTGAGCTATTCAACGCTAAGAAGGCTGTATGCGTTGAGCTTAGAGACGACCTGTACGAGAAGGCGTTAGAGAGTGTGAGGTCTAGGGGGCTTGAGGGGAGGGTTCAGGTAGTCCATGCGGATATGTTTGATGTTGATATATCTGAGGCTACAGTAATCACTTTGTTTCTCCTTACGTCCGTTAATAAGGCGCTTAAGCCTAAGCTGGAAAGTGAGTTAAGGAGTGGTGTAAGGGTTGTGTCCCACGAGTTTGAAATACCTGGCTGGCAGCCCGTGGAGGTACGTATATTCTACGACGGCATTCTAAACCATAAGGTGTACCTGTACGTTGTTGGTAAGCCGAGGTCTAAGTAAGTAGTTAGTAATGGGGAATAGGGCATGAGCTGCGGTGAGGTAAGTGAGCTACTCGGTAGCTGCAGGGAGGTTAGCTATGTAAGTGCGGAGGTACTAAGCGATGCCTTCCGGGAGGTTATGATGCTGTGGGATAGGGAGGGAGGTAAGGTACTGCTAGTACTAAGGGGTTCCGGAGACTGCTTAAAGCGTTCAGGGTGTGATGTAGTGGTTGCTATTGCTAGCTATGAGGAGGGGAGGTTAAGGTGCCATAGAGCTGTGGAGATATGCTTGGTAAAGCGTTAACTACGCAGGTAGGGTTACAGCTGGGCACAGCCTGGAATACATTGCAAGGTAGGTCTTTTTAAACTAAAAATAGAAGCGTTCTTCTAAGCCTCTTAAGCTGTAGTGAGAGGTAAACCTCCTAGAGCTTCCCCAGCTCGTACCCCCTCTTCTTATCCTCGTAGTACTCCCTGGAGGCTACTACCCTAGCTGGCACTCCGTAGGCGAATGTGTTGGGAGGGATATCCTTGGTTACTACGGAGCCAGCCCCGATAACGGAGTTCGCCCCGATTCTAACACCCGCTATAATTATCGTGTTAGCCTTATCAGCACGTAGTGCCCTAGCTCAACACCGCTGCCCAGCACCACGTCCTCATATATCGTGGCGAAAGACCTGATAACGCACTTACTCCCTACCCTAGCACCAGCGCTTACGGAGCTCAGGTCCTCTAAATCCCTGCTACCCCCTAGAAGCTTCTTCCTCGACGGGAAACCTATTACAGCTGGCCCCACAACCACTGTGTCATCTCCTATGACAGACCTACCAAGGATAGCTACATTAGCCCCCATTATAGTTGCCGATGGGCTAACCGAGGCCTTACTCGACACGTACGTAGCTAACACCAAGACCTTACTGTAGAGGGGGGTTCTAATTGTTTACCATGGTAGGCCAGGAACTATTTAAATAACCTCCTGAATACTGGGGGTAACTATGGGGATAGCTGAGTTTATACAGGGACTTACAGTGCAGGTGATGTCTATAGCCTGGCTCCTGTTCCTAATAACGTGGGTTATTGGATGGGCCATTAAGGGATCCCCAATACCGATACATAGAGTTAAGAGAACCGGGCAGTCCCTTGTTGAGGACGCCGTACTAGCTGCTTTCTGGATGGCTCTAGGTTCATCGATATTTGCCTTAATATCCTACATAACGTCGAGCATTTACCAGCCGATGCCACCGCCACCTCAGCCTTAATGGGGAACCTCGTTAATAGCCGGTGTCCCTAATGACGAACGCGGACGTTCTCCTGTTAGCAATGGACCTAGCCATCCTAACATACGTTATAGGCGTGCTGATAATGGCTCTCCCCATACCTTACACGGGCTTTAAGAGGTGGGGTGTTAGACTAATCGCTGACGGGATATCTGCTGCAGTGCTCATCTCGATATTCTCAATAATTATCACTTTAGGCGACCTACTGCTGGGTAACCTGAACGTTAGTTGGCCATCGTTTCACAGCTGGCTAGCCGCTAGAACAGCAGTCCTGGTAGCGGTATTTACAGCCCTCACGTACCTTACCTCCGCATTGAAGGCAACGCCGTACGCCTTCATTACGTCCCCCATAAATATCGCGCTAACATACGTATCGCTAGCCCTATCATCTCTGAAAGTGATATACTTCCTTTCAAGCCTGGTATCGAACCTTAGAAATGAGTTAGCGGCCCTCGGCATACTGCTGTACTCGATCCCCTTTAGGGTTGGTAGGTCTGTAGGTGCGTTTCTAATAGCTGCATCAATAGTCATGTACGTAGGCTTCCCATTAATGCCCGCGTTTATCGCGCAGTTCCAGCCCTCTAACTTAGAGCAGTTTAGGGGGGTAATACGAATTCAAGGTAAGGTAGTCGACTTCCTGTACCATAGAGTTCCCTACCCGCTCATGTACTTCTACAGTGCTGAAGGCGGGGAGGAACCCTTAGGGGTAATCATCGGGGACAGGAACGGCACGTTCACCATCGGCGGCGGCAAGGATATTCTACCTAGGGAGTTTAAGTTCATGACTGAGGTGGGGTTTATGGGATATTACTTCAGCACGGAACCTAGCTACATCTCAAGCAATGAAAGCACGGTGGTGTTAAGGGTTCCCTCACTAATATACTCACCAGGCCTAGCCTTACTGAAGCCTAGGGACGTGCGTGTAGAGGACTACATAGAATGTAATGGCGTCTTAAGCGTTGTCCTAATAGGGGATGAGGACTTCAACGATCTAGTGCTAGCTAGGCTAGCTAACACCACGGTTACTGAGGTTACCGTTAACGACGAGGTTTTTAGCTGCAGCTGGAATCATTTCGAATGGAACGGGATCGATATCGAGATCTGTGAAATAAAGCCTAACGACGTAGGTGCTGGGAAGCTTAATGTAACAGTTAAATACATACCTACTGGCTACGTTAAGCCAGCCGTTGATGAGCATAGAATAACCTACATTGAAAGCGTATCCGAACTCCTGCTCACGTATATCTCACTGGGAATAGCGTACGTATACACGTTCATATTCCTGCCAGGCGTTTACGTAACGTTCCTAGTAACGATGTCAGCAGCCCTAGCAAGAGTGTTTGGTGGCAGGGCAAGAATAAGGCTAATCTAGGGGGTGGCCGTCAGCGATGAAGCAAGGGCTTAGAACAGCTGTAGTATTGGTGGCCTTAATAGCGATGATTGCTTTAAGCAACAACCTACACTTGAAGATACTGTCCGCAGCCTTGCTTATAGTGTATGTAGTTCTGGATAACCTAGTGAGGCGTAAGTTGGACAGTACGGCTTAACCTATTAATGCCGCTCACTTAAACTCCACCTTATCTAGCTTATACCATAGAATCTCGGGGTACCTCTTTAAGATCTCCCTAACCTCGCCCACAACGTCCCCTTCTATGCTTACATAGTATAGCTCGCTAACAACGGAGCTCCTCACTACCCCCACTACGTTAAACCTCGATTTCAGCTCGCTAACCAGTTTATTAACCGAGCCCTCATCATATGATGTAATGAATACATCCGTCCTAACGTAGCCTTTAATACCCGCCCTACTGCTCACTTGAACCACCCTTAGAGCTTCTTAACCTCTTAAATAACTTAATCACCTTGCTGAACTCGTTGGGGAATACCGTTACTGGGTTTGAGGCAGCTACCTCACTGAAGTTCTCCTTAACCCAGTCGCACAGGAGGGACACGCTGACCTCGCCCGTCACTACATTCAGTATTAGTGGGTACATACTACACGATGTGGGTTTACTGCTATGGATAGAGCACCTACGGTTCCTGATGTCGTAGAACGGGCAGAAGCCCTTTATCACCCATAGGTAGAAGGGCGGCGTTAACTTAATGAACTCCACCTTAATACCCCTCTCCCTAGCTAGCTTCCTTAAAGCCTCGACCTCCTCCTCTAAGACTATAGGGTAATCGCTTGGGTTCGTAAAGAAGCAGCAGTGGGCACAGCGGTAACACTTAAAGGTTACCTCCCCCCTACCCACACTCTTAGTAACCATTAAGGACCGACCTCGTTACCACATATTAAGGTTAACTTAACCTCATCACCGCTCTTAAGCTTTAAAGACCTCCTTAAATTCTCACTAGAAACAGCTTCAAGGACGTTGGGTGGGTGCTTACTTAGGAAGGGCCTAAGAACAACTACTTTGTGAGGCATCACTCCATACTCAGTATTTTTAGTAGAGTTAATGCATCCAAGCCAGTACATAAACCCCCCGAACAACCTACCATTAATTACAGCGGACCTAATACTCCTCGGACGGCAGAGGGTAGCTATAAGCTTTACACCCTGCTCAACAGCTATGTTTAGGGTTCCTGGGAAGGGGGCCCTACCGTTAAGTATCTCCGTTAACAATAGGTTGTATAGGGGCATAGCTACGTACTTACGTCCCTCACCTAACCCCTCCATAACCCTACCTTTTAACTCTAGAGGCAATTCTCCTTCTCTCCCTCTTTGTTATAGAGTCCGCTATATAAGTTGGTTCAGGTAGGATGTGGTTAGCCTTAAACAGGGTAGCACCGATCCTCTCTACATCACTTATGGAGACCTTATGTCCTATGCTTAGATAGACGTACTTACCGCTCCTCCTTCTAAACACCACCGCCCCCCTCTCATCATTAACCTCTAGGTACTCTACACCTCCCGCCTTAACAACCCTCCCTACCAAGATCTTCTTGGCGGCGCCCATTGTGGGGACGTCCAGCACCACACCTATGTGCGACGCTATTCCCAGCCCCCTTGGATGTGTAACGCCGTGGCCATCTACAACTATTAGGTCGGCGTCAACGCCGAGCTTCTCGTAGGCCTTAAACATTAGTGGTGCTTCACGAAAGGCTAGAAGCCCGGATACGTAGGGGATGCTTACCTCACCTACAACCACGACGTACTCCCTCAGCGCTAGGTCGGGGTAGCTTAACGCGGTAGCAACAGCTATTCCTACATTACCTACATATGAGAGGTCTAGCCCGGCAACGACCCTAATTGACGATATGGGCCCCTCCCTCCTAACTAGTGAGGAGAGGTATGCCTGGAGAGCCCTAGCCCTCGAGGCGTTAAACCAGTTAGGAAGCGCGCTCTCCATCTAATCACTCAGGGTGTACGTAGATTCCTTAGCACCGCTCGGTGTTAGAACAATGACGTCTACCCCGTCCCCTGAGACTGCATCCCTCCTTATCGCCGCCTTTATAGCCTCAACAGCTAGCTTCTCGGCATAGCTGGGGTTTAAGTCCTTCTTGTAGCGGTTCTCAATGATCCCGATGGCTACTGGAGCCCCAGTACCTATAGCAGCGAAGTCATCCTCTATTAGCGAGCCGAGAGCGTCCATAACGTATAGGTGGGCGCCCTCACTATCTATCCCACCTATGATTACCTCGGATAGGAATGGAAGGGACTTGTACCGGTAGAGTATTACCGACAGGAGCCTAGCAGCTGAGTGAACGCTTATCGGCCTGTTATTCTCTATTTCGTATCCGTGGATCTCTACGCTTAAGAGCCTCTTAAGCGTCTGTATATCAGCGAATAGGCCAGCGAATGCAACTCCGTACCTACCCTTTATCTGAAACACCTTCCTCCCAGCCCTACTCATAACAAACCCCCCGTAAGCTACCCTCTTCTCAGCAGCTAGCACAACGGATTCCTTCGTTTTAATGCCTACAGCGGTAGCGCCTGTTCCCAGCCTTTCATAACCCACTTTAAGCACCACGTAATTGCTGATTTCAGAAATTTAAGGGTTTAGTAGTACGTTAGAGGGGTAGGTATGAGGAGTGATACGATAGCGGGTAAGCTGTTTAAGATATTGTGGACCGCCGAGAGGATGGAGGACTACTCGGTTGTCGTGATCGATAGGGGGGTAGGGGGTGGTTTAAGGGAGATCAACTTAAGGGGCGTTAAGATCTTTAAAGACAGGTTGGTAGTGGATGGCGAGGTAACCATCCCAATCCACAGGGTTGTCGCAATTAAGTGGAGAGGAGAGGTTGTTTGGAGAAGGAGGGGTGTGTGAGCAGGTTATTCAGGGTAAGCGTACCTAAGTTCGAGGAGGTAAGGCATAGGGTTCTTCAGTTAAGTAGGAAGCCTATAGCTCTACCTAAATCGGTTAAGAAGAGAGGTATGGTTAAGTACCTAGAGAGGATTAAGAGCATCTACACATACCTAGATTCAGCAATATTCTCCCTACCAGCTAAGCTACCTAGGAGTGGCGAGTTACACCCATTCTACCGAGAGCTCCTTAAGGCAGCCAGTATAGAGAGCTACGACGACATAGTGGGTAAGCTGGCGGGCTTTAGGAGGGTTTTAAGGAACTTAACGCTTAGGTATTCCTTGAGGGTTAAGGAGTCGCTAGACGTTAATGAGTCGAGGAAGTTGTTTAGGGAGTATGTTGGGAGGGCGTTATCAATTGTTAGGAGGACTAGGGAGGACCTCGAGATGCTGGCTAGAGCTATTTCGGAGTTGAGGAGGATGCCCTGTATAAACCTTAACGAATTAAAGGTGGTGGTTGCTGGAATGCCTCAAGTTGGTAAGTCAACGTTCGTTAAGTCAGTTTCCTCGGCAAACCCTAAGATCTCCCCATTCCCGTTCACGACTAGGGAGATAATAGTTGGCCATACTTTAATCAGTGGTAGGAGGGTTCAGGTAATAGATACTCCCGGTATTCTAGATAGGCCGCCTGAAATGCTTAATAACGTAGAGCTTAGAGCGCTAGCTGCGTTAAGGTACTTAGCGGATGCGGTGGTCTTCCTCATAGACCCGAGTAGGGACTCGTACTACAGCCTTGAGCAGCAGCTTAACCTGCTTAAAAACGTCCTAGAGCACTTCAGGCAGGGGAGGGTTTTAGTAGCGATTAATAAGGTAGATAGGGTAGATAATTTAAGGCTAAGCGAGGTTCTCAGGGCAGTTGCAAGGTTATTTAAAGGCGATATCATGGTCATGAGCGCCCTCAAGGGCATTAATACGGTTGAGGTTCTTAAAAGAGCTACTGACCTTGCTCACTGCTAGCGCATAACCCTTTAAACCTCAGCCCGTCATCCCTCATTGAGATGTTGTTGAATAGCACGTAGACCTCACCGGATAACGCACTATAGTTTTTAACCA
>NJEF01000062.1 GCA_002255065.1 Desulfurococcales archaeon ex4484_204
CGCTCGCCGACCTCAGAACCAGCACTACGGATGTTAGGGATGCTGCCGCCGCTACCACCGCTACTGCTAGCGCTACCGCTATTAACACCCTGCTGTCCAGCATTTTTACACCACCCACCTAGGTGCTCTAGGGTAGATATAGCTAATTGCTGGAACAGCCCTGCGACACCCTAGAACAGAACCTTAATTTACTGAGCCCGCCACCTTACTCCAGGCTGACGTGGTTGGAGTCCGGGGTGCTGAGGTACAGGGACAGGATATTGAGGGGCGGGGTCCTCTCAACAACTCTGTGGTTAGCGTGGCCCATAATACTTGCTAACCTAGTGAACATATCCTACAACCTCGTGGACGCGTTCTGGCTCGGTAAGCTGGGGGCCTCAGCGTTCTCAGCACCGACTGTTAGCTGGCCCCTGATAATGTTCCTCCACTCAGTCGGTATGGGGCTCAGCTTCGCCGGGGTTACCCTGATCTCCCAGTACGTAGGGGCTGGGAGCGCTGAGCTAGCTAGGAGGTCTACAGGGATGTTCGTAGGGTTCATGGCCCTCGTGTCTGCAGCGGTAATGACTACAGGCTTAACCCTATCCCCAACACTCCTAAAGCTAATGCAGATACCCCCAGACGTCTACCCCGAGGCCGTTAACTACATAACCATAATCTTCGCTGGGGAGCCCCTAATCTACATGGGCTTCACCTTCACATCAATAGTTAATGGGTTGGGAGACACCAAGACACCTACATACCTAGGGATAGCGTCATCACTACTAAACATGGTTTTAGACCCAATACTAATCTTTGGCTGGTTCGGGGCCCCAGCAATGGGTGTTAGCGGTGCTGCCCTAGCAACCATAGCCTCTAGGGGCTTAGTCGGTGTTGCCGGCCTATACCTACTTGTTAGGGGCTTTAGGGGGCTTAAGATAGGTCTTAGGGACATCAGAGTTGAGGGTTGGTGGTTAAAGAAGGTTGTTAGGGTTGGGGGACCCCTAGCTATTCAGCACTCAGCTAACTCCCTGGGCTTCGTCGTTATGGCTTCCATAGTTAGCAGGTTCGGCTCCGTGGTGATAGCTGCCTACGGCTTCGGTATCAGGGTTATAGACATCATCCAGGCATTCACGTGGGGGGTCATGAGGGCTACCTCGATAATGATAGGGCAGAACGTCGGGGCTGAGGAGTACGATAGGGCTGAGAGGATCGTTAGGAGGAACCTAGCGCTGATATCGGCTACCCTCGCCCTAGGTGCTCTAGCGATCGTTGCTTTCAGGGAGCAGCTCATATCGTTCTTCATAAGCGACCCGGCCGTGGTGTCTGAGGGATCCCGCTTCGTCCTGACCTTCGCACCCTCAATACCGTTCTTCGGGATGTTCTTCGTGGTAGGTGCTGTAGCTAGGGGGTCAGGCCACACTCTCCCCTTCACTGTTATAAGCATTATCAGGCTATGGCTCCTCAGAGTGGGGCTCTCATACATCCTAGCTGGGTCACTGGGCCCCTTAGGTATCTGGTTAGCTATGAGTGTAAGTAACTTAGGCGCTGGATTAATATCGGTTGCGTGGGTTCTTAGGGGGACATGGAAAAAGAGGGTAATCGAGATTCCTAGGGCTAGGGAGGTGCTTGCCGCCCCTCAAGGTGGTAATGGTGGCTAAGCCGTCTCAGCCATTAGCCCCTTAACAATATCTACGACGTGGGTAAGCCTGGGTATGAAATGTATGTCACTCCCTATGCTTACAGGCCTATCTACATCACCCGTTATGAGGACTGCCTTAAGGCCTGCCGATAGTGCCCCACCTAAATCCTCAGATACCCCGTCACCTACATGTAGAGCCTCCTCAGGCTCTACTGAGAGCTCCCTACACACAGCTAAGAATGCCTCCCTATCCGGCTTCTGAACCCCTAGCTCGTCAGCGTAGAACTGCCTGTCTATGTAGGTAGAGAGGCCTACAGCCTTAACAACATCCCTAGTGTACATACTTGGCCAGAAAAGGACGTTCCCTAGAGTGGCTACCTTAAGTCCTAACCCCTTAACAGCCCTAACAACATCTAGGGCACCATCAACAGCTAGGACGGAGGGCTTCACAGACCTCAACGCCCTCTCTATGATGGAGGCGGCCATAAAGTCCTCAACACCTAAGAGGTCCGCGAACAGCTTAGTGGACCTATCAACAACGTTTTCAGGCCCCACTAAGCCCAGCCTACGGGCCCTCCTAGACTCTGCGTAGGCGGCCCTCAACCTAGCTAGGGCCTCACTGAACTCAATACCGAGAACCGCGGATGCTACCCTAGCTATCTCTTCATACACCACGTCAAGCCTTAGTAGGGTATTCCAGACATCGAATAGCACGAGCCTTAGCAAAGCCCATCCCCTAGTCAATAGGGGGTAGGGGTAATTAATGTAGCACCCCCCATCTAGTAGAAATCCCCGGACTATCATAGTGCTTGAGGTAGTAGCCCTAACCATGCTACGTTACTCACCATCCGTGGCTACAGGTCGTTAACCCCTATCAGATGGTTAGCAGTGTATTATGGGGCAGGCCTCTAGGGAAAAGTATTTTATTCCGTACAACACTCTTACACACTAAGTGCTCGGTGTTGTGTACATTATGTGTGTACTGGGTGATAGAGGCTTTCTAGGCGCATTCTCCCTAATCGCTGTAGCGCTACTATCAGTGCTCGCCCCCCTCACTACCGTGGTATCTAGTGGTGCTGAAGGTGCTTATGGAGGTCGGCAGCCGCTGGGGAACGTAACGATAGCGTGTGTTGAGGGTAGCTGTAACTGGCTTAAGGGCTACGTTGAGAGCGGTGGAGGTAGGTGGGACTTCGCCTTCGGTGTCTCTAGGCAGGGGATCGCTAGCTACTACGTTAAAGCTATGGGCTCCTGGATTAGGTCTAGGTACTACAGGGCATCCAACATCCTTGGGTGGGATATGTGGGTTGAGGGGAGCATTAACGGTGAGTACTTCAAGTACACATCCCTAGTGGACTATGGCGAGAAGATCGCTAGGAAGGGTAGGATGGGTCTATGGATACCTGGGATGGTGGAGATGGGTGTTTGGCTACCTGTAGGCAGTATCGGCGGTGCTGGCTCCATAATAACTTTCATAGCCTCATCAAGTAACCAGGAGTTCGCAAGTGCGTTACGAAGTGCTGCTAAGGTGGTGGGGATTAACAAGACGTCGATAATTATTAACGGGGTTAACAGGACAGCCTACTTAGTAGCTGCTGAGGACGTGAAGCTGGGTGTGATTAACGCTAGTAGGGCCAGGGTACTGGTAGGTGAGGTAGTGCCCAACACGTACGTACCAGCAGTAATAGAGCTCTACGACGCAAGCATCAACACCCTCAGCGGCGTTATGAGTACTGGGAGGTGTAGGTACGTACTACAGCAGTTCATATACAACAACAGGAAGTACGTCATAGGTGGTGAGGCAGTTCCCGTACCCACGTTAAGGGTTCTAGAGGAGTTCTACAACCCCCAGGGGGACCTAGGTAGGAGGCCATCCAGTGATGCTAACGTATCGATAGTTCTAAGATCTGGTAGCGAGGTCAGGAGGTGGTTGTTCACCACCGACTCTAAGGGCTTTATAGATGGTGAGGTACCGTGGTACAATGTAACCGAGGATAGGTTCATCCCCGGGACATACCACATCAGGGTGTCCAAGAGGCAGGAGCCGCAGTACAGCTCGCTACCCACGGACGTCTTGGAGAGGGTTGACCCCTTCTACACAAAGTACGGTGGGTGGGAGGTGTACCCAGTAAACATGTTGACCATGGAGGTGGACGAGGGTGGTAACATAGAAGTCGTTAACGACCCAAAGAAGACGTTCTCGGTAGTAAGTGCTGAGACCTTCGGGCCCGACGTCCTAATCACCTTAAGGAGGGTTGATACCTGGGACCAGTTCGTTCGTAGCAACATAGAGGGTTTCCTCAGGGATGTAGGGGTGGTTACAGAGCCCCAGATAAGTAAGGTGTTAAGCATAAAGACGTATTACGGGACTGGAAGCGATGAGTACAGAGCTGGCTTCAGGTTCTTCACGTGGTGGTTAACGTACGGGAAGATAAACTACATGCTTAGAGCTATAGATCAGTTCAGAGGTGCTTACGGTGAGGTAGATCTACAGACCCTGTACCATGAGTGGGGACACGGTGTTAAGCAGGTACTTCTAACAGACACTGGTGCTGACCTAGGCGGCCAGCATAAGAGCCCTGGCGCCCCGGCATCATCTATGGAGCTAGCCTACGATGAAGGGCATGCCGAGTTCTTCTCATACATGCTAATAACGTATACAGGTATTGGTTCAGACCCCTACGATGATTATCAGGTTGGTTACACAGGGCCTACACCAGGCAATACGTTAGGGAACTACATCGAGGGCAGGATCGCTGGGTACTGGATAAAGCTCTACAACATACCTAAGGGTTCGTACAATAGATCCCTAGTCACCACATCCTATAGGGACTTCCTCAAGACATCATTACTCTACAAGAAACTCGTTGGGCACCTGCCTAGAACAATAGATCAGTGGATTAACGCCTACGTACTTAGAAGTGGTTTGGTTGATGCTGAGAGGGCTGTGGGCTTAGCTAATGAGAGAGGGTTTAAGCTACCATCCCTACTGATAAGTACTACCCCCGACGACATCCTATTTTATAGAGCTACCTTCTCTGGGAAGCCGGCTGTCCTCGGTAGGCCCCTAGCCCTCTTAGGTGAGGTTAGGGCTGTTGGTAAAGGTGGTGAGGTACTCACGTGTACTAGCAGGTTCTGGGATTGTAAGGACTTCCTAGGTGTTCTAATACCTGGTGTGGGTGATAGGGTTGAGGCCCTAGCTAACTCCAAGGTTCTCTACGTAAACGGTACCTCTGGGGAGGTACTCGTTGAGGTGGATATGGGGAGGGGGTCGGTCCTCACGGTATCAACTCCCGATAGGTTGAAGCTTGTTGAGGGGACGGTCCACGTAAGAACCTCTAAGAACAACATGGTGCCAGTAGAGCTTAGCACTATAGACTTCACAATATACATACACTCGGATGTAGTGCTTGAGAGCACCGGTAGTTCGGGTAGGCTATACGTACTGGAGGGGAGCGTCGTTGTTGAGGGACCTGATAAGGAGGTCGTCACCGTGCCCTCAAACCACTACGTAACCCTCAACGTCAGTGGGGTAGGGAGACCTGAGGTATTCACGAATATCAGTAAGTGGTGGGTTGAGGAAGGGAAGGTTGTGCCGTCGGTGAGGGAGCACTTCATGGGTGTAGGTGTTAGCAGTTCAGGTGGGGTTGTTAATCCTAAGGCATCGTTCAACCTAGATGAGGACGAATCGATGGTGTCACTCATAACTATAGATAACCCGGGGAGGAACCACACAGCTACCTGGTACTTTAAGTGTGAGAACGGTTTTGAGGAGGTCGTGTCTAGGGAGATCCGTGAGGACACCGATAGGTTGTGGGCCTACGTCAACCTATCGAGCATAGACCCTAGGTACCTGGGTTATGGTGGGTGGGTGGTTAAGGTATACATAGATGACCGCCTGGAAGTCGTGGAGGAAATTAGTGTTACGGGTAGCGTAGCTATACCAGCTAAAGTGAACACTACCTACCCCCCACCGGTAAACAGTAGCGAGGAGTACGTCATGGCCACCAAGGCTGCCCAGGTAGCTGTTAGGGGGAATGAGTCAGGGAGCAGCCGGGTGATTAAGGAGGTAGCAACAACTACTAAGGAAGCAGCAACTACAAAAACCTCAACTACAGCAACCACGAGTACCCGGGTTAGCGAGGGCGTAAGCAAGGGCTTAGTAACTACTAATACAAAATCTAAACCTCTGGGCAACATAACCAACATCGTGAATTCCGTTAAGGAGCTCACCAAGACCCTAATGGATATGGTTAAGGACATGGGGGTGGTAGCGGTAGTAGCGGGGCTACTCATCCTAGCGGTAGTAATTACTGCAGTTGCCATAGCTAGAAGGAAGTGATTAGGGGCTCCCTACACCATAAACGCTTTTTCCCACCACTCTAAAACCTTATGTTGACCTAGCCATACTGCCTTCCCTATGTACTGACTGAGCAAATTCCCAGCTTTAGGTGCTTCCTTAACCTCTAAGTTACCCCATAAACTGCGTCACTTAGTCTTCCCCGTCCCATGTTTACGACCTGGAGCCCCACTCAGTAACGCCTTGGAAAACGGCTTAAGCGGCACCTATGAATTCCCTTAAAAACCTCTAAGGTAGGT
>NJEF01000063.1 GCA_002255065.1 Desulfurococcales archaeon ex4484_204
ACGTATATCTTTCCTTTGTAGTACGTGACTACGTACTCTGTTGCTAGTGCTACCGGCATGCTCGACAGCCTAGTCCAGGAATCAGTAGAAGGATCATAGACATCCAGGATGTTAAGGACCCTAGCACCAAGGAAGACCCTACCCCCTACTACGAATACGTGTGTTCCGTTGGAAGCTGCCCCGAACTCGGAGCGTCCAGGGCTAGGTAGTGCAGCAGCTAGGGACCAGGTATCCGTCGTGGTGTTATATACAAGAACAGTTTGCGTGTCCTCTAGGGATGTGTCGTTGAAACCCCCGATAACGTATATCGCTTCACCCACCGCTGCAGCTGCAAAACCCTCTCGATGAAGGGGCATATCGCTTAACCTCTCCCACGGGCCTAAATGCAGGTAGCACGCAACAGTTACCATGGGGGCTAGCGCTAGCAGTAGCGATGCCGCCACTACGAAGGCTAGGTCCCTAGCCCTCAATAGCCACACCGTGTTAGTAATGGGGTAGAGCTTCCTTTTAAGGCAGTAGGTAGCTAGGGGTTGAAATATTAGGTTGTAGCTTTCTGTATTGTGGTGTGTCTTTTAGCACCTCTGGGAAGCATAAACTAATTAATTTGAGGTCCATGTTAATTGCGCCTCTCGGGTGGGGGGAGACCGTGACGAACCCAACAACACCCAAAACAGTACAATAAAAAGATAGATGAAGACACGGCTCAGGCGAACGGCTTAAAATTACCTTGTATGCGTAGCTGGGTAGCACTAGGGCTTATGGGGGTTGAGCTAACGTGTTTGCAGTGTGCTGAGCTTCCTTATTAGCTCGATCCTTAGCTGCATATCCGTTAGGAACGATCTAAGGCTCTCAACGATGCTCCTGGAGACATCGATCTTCCTCCTAACCCCCGGTATTAAGGCCTCCGGGTAGCTGAGGTTCTTTGCGGACTCGTAGATTGCTTCAGCAACCTTGAACAGGTTCCAGGCCTCAGCGATGTTGCCTCCTTTAAGGATGTCTAGGATTCGTCTCTTAATCTCGCCGACTAGGTCGAGGAGGCCCTGGAGGTACGGCACTGGGTGGACGCCTAGCTCTTCATGGGTTAACACCCTACCGCTAGTTACTATGGAGTACAGGAGCTCAGCTTCGACGTACTCTGAGAGAGCTCCGTAGAGCAGGTTCGAGTACAAGAGCTCGGGATGACTACTTAAAAACGATGTAAGGGATCTGACTGAGTTCCTTAGGGCTTCCAACTTTAGGGCGGCGGTGCTTAGGTCGCCTGAATGGATCTTAACGATTATGGAGCCTGACTCCCTAATAATCCCCCTAACCTCCCTAATAACCCTCTCCCTAACACCGTCCTTAACCTTAAGGAAGGAGTCAACCAGCGATACAGCCTTCCCTATATCCTCCTCTATAGCCATCGCGACCACGGATTCACTACGGTTTTGAGGTTTTAAAGCTGGTGTGTTAGGGCTCGTTATTAACCCTGCTTTGCAGTAATCGTTCTAGCTTAATGGCATGCATCCCTACCGGGTTTAAAACTTCACTACATTGTAACAGCTTGCCTTCCTTAACCTGTCCATTACTGATATCCCGAGCCCCTTCTCCTCAAAGCCCTCAACGATAGCTATGTCGACGTTAAGCCTGTCTACGTCTCTCAGTACCTTAAAGAGCTTCCTACCCACGCTAAATAGGTCTCTCCTAGACCCTAGCGATAAGACCTTAACACCTACGCCTAGATCGCCATAGTGTTGACAGGTCTCCAGCGATGCTATAACAGCTACCCTTAACCTTTTAGAGACATTCTTCTTAACCACCTCCTTAACCCTCCTTACGTAGCTTCTCAAGTCACTGTAGTCCCTGGCCTCAACAACTATGATTGGGGTTCGGGGAGCGTAGCGCCTCATCCTACCAGTTACTGGGCTTTTCACTAACGGCCTGACACGTACTTCTACGTTGAGAACTCTCTCGATAGCTTCAGGGGGTATGGCCCCGGGTCTGAGGATTTCCGGGGGCTCCGCTGTGATGTCTATGATCGTTGATTCAAGCCCGTAGATGGTCTCCCCACCGTCAATGATTACATCGACCTTACCGTAGAGGTCCTGTATGACGTGTTCAGCTGTTGTCGGGCTAGGCTTCCCGGAGAGGTTAGCGCTCGGTGCGACTAGTGCTGTCCTGGATAGCTCGATGAGTTTTAAAGCTATTGGGTTAGCGGGCATCCTAACAGCTACTGTGTCGAGCCCCGCAGTAACCTCCTGAGGAAGATCCTCCTTCCTTTTAAGCACTAGTGTCAGGGGGCCTGGCCAGCTCCATCTAATTAGCTTCCAGGCGCGCTCGGGAATGCTTAAAGCCACCTCGCCGAGCTGGTTAAGGCTAGCTATGTGGACTATTAATGGGTTATTAGGGGGCCTGCCCTTTACCTTGAACACCCTCCTTACAGCCTCTTCGTTGAAGGCATCAGCTCCGAGCCCGTAAACTGTTTCCGTCGGGAACGCTACCAGGCCCCCCGCCTTAATAACCCTAGCGCACTCTATTAGCACGTGAGCATCCGGGTTGTCAGGGCTTACCCTAACAACCTTAGTCACTACCCACCCCTACTAACCTGCCCTACTGCAGTACTTAAGCTATAGTCAGCGAATAAACGATATAACTCGTAGCACCGTAATTTTATGTGTTGAAGGGTTGGTAGGTTGGTTAGGGGGGTTAAGAAGGCGTTACTTAAATTCGCTGTTGTTAGGGCTTTAAGGTACGTTATAGCCTATGTAGGTGGGGTTAATGCTCTACTAGCTACTACCTACTCCCTAATGCTTACCCACGCCCCCAGCGTTGTTCAGGAGGGTGTTAAAGGTATTGAAGCATTGGCTAGGATGTATGTAGCGCTCCTATACAACGTAGCCGGCCATGAGGTCATAATCTTTATAGCCCCGTGGGTTGTTTCTGGCTTTATAACTGGTTTTATCGCTGGCAGTAAGCTTAGGGGCGCTATAAGCTCGATACTCATAGTATTGATCCCATTAGCGATAACAGCACTGCTATCGTCAGGGGTGATAACCTATGATGTAGAGCCGTTTACTAAGCTAGTACCCCAAACGGATAGCAACGTAGTGGCTAATGTCTCGAACCTTCTCACTAAGATCCTTAAGGGCAGGTATGAAGTCCTGCTAGCTAGCGAGTACATAGTGAAGCTCTACGCAGTACTAGCTACACTAGCAGCTACGGGGATCGTCGGTGGCTACGTAGGGAGCCTAATGAGGAGGTACATATTATATGTAGTAGGTATAGCAATAGCGATAGCGCTAAGCATGGTGATATTACTATTAATCAGAACATAAAAAACATGGAAAATACCAGTCCTTAACGCTTCTAAGACGTAATATTGCTGGTATAAACCATGAAGCTAAAGCATACATTATGGCCATAAGATTCTACAACGTTATAAGCCCTATAGCCTAAAATTGCGGCTAACGGTCCAGGCAGAATTAATGGTTCTTTAAAGGGGAATAGAAGGGTGGATGGTTACTATGCCTGCCGAAACCCTGTTATGGTAGCTATGCCTATCAGCATCACTTCACCATTATATAAATGCATTAGCGGGTATAGCTAAAGTGCTAATAAGCTTACTGACTAGATAGCTAACGTTAAAATCAGTATATCACTAGCAATGGGACGAAAACCTAAATATAAACTCCTCATTAGGTCCGGCAATTCATAATAAAATAGTGTTTCCCGCTGAACGAGCGAAATACCATAAAACACGCTACCATAGGGTAACACAAAATTATCATGTATAATTTCCAGAAAATAAGCTAAATATCTTAAAAGCTATAGACTCTAGTAGAGGTAGCTAAAATGATTAAATATTCTGATATTATTGATGAATTTCTAAACGTTACTCGCAACTGTAAAGGCTGTAAGAGTATCAATAAAATGTTAAGAGTTTACTCTCTACTGAACTTAAAAGAAAAACCTGCTGTTTACGCAATATACGTACGTAAAGATAAGAACCGATGCGAACCTGCGTACGTAGGCTCAACAGGTAATATGCGAAGACGCTTTACAGAACTTATAGGGTTTGAGCATACGTTTACTTGGAGACTTCTCGTAAGATTTTTAGAGATGGAAATAGGAGGAGCAGTTAAAGAGAAAGAGGCAAGAAACATACTAAATCGTAATAAAAAGTTAAGGAGAAGGATCGCCAAAAGTATGGAGAGGGTATTAAGTAAAATGTGTATAAAGATAAAATATGTTTCAAAATCAGGGGAAGCTGAGGATTTAGAGGAACTCCTGAATGAACATCTACAGCCTCTTAAGCCTCACGTAAAAAGATCTAGAACATTAAAAAGAGTGCTTAAGCTCATTGAATATTAGGAATTAATCCTTCTTTTATAGTTCAAAACACCGTTCATACGTAGGAGTGCACTTTTATAATGTTATTAAAGATATTGAAAAGCCTTAGAGCTTAAAGCTACTACATGAAAAACTCTTGGAAATATCCCCCTCCCTGGTAAGGTAATATCGAAAGTTATTGTGGCGCCGGGGGGAGGACTCGAACCTCCGACCACCGGGTTAACAGCCCGGCGCTCTACCGGCTGAGCTACCCCGGCGCCGAGTTCAAGTTGCTATTGGGGGTTTTAAATAATACCCTAATTATGTCGGTAGTAGCTCTAATATAGCTTTCCTTAAGGGTTACTGGCCCCGCTCCTTAACTGTTTTAATAGGTTGCTAGCGAACTCCATGAAGCCCCTGGATGAGGGGGCATCGGTAACTACGTCAGCGACCTCCTTAAGCCCTCTATCGGCGTTACCTACAGCTACTAATACGTCGCAGACGCTCCTCATTGGTAGGTCTGTTTCCGAGTCACCTATGCAGTACTTAAGGGAGTTGTTAAGCCCTAGGGAGTCTATGATGGCCCACATCCCCACGTCCTTACTGCACCCCTCTGGTAGTAGGTGCACTGCGTAGCCGCTGCTTACAGCCTTAACACCCTTAAACCCCAGCTCCTTAAGCGCCCTCGAAACAGTGCTTAGGGCTCTATCCTCGCTACCAACCCACTTAATAGCCCTATCACAGAGCCTGAAGCGGTTCTGCCATGAATCCCTTAAAAACCCACCGCCATACCTTAACACCTCAGCTACAGCCTCCCTAACAACCTCGCAGCCACTACACACAACCCTTACATCCCTATCAAAAACGACAGCGCCGTTCTCAGCGACAACCACGCCTCCAAGACCTAGATACAGGGATAAACCCCTCAATACAGGCACGGAGTTACCTGAAACAAGCACTACTAGGAAACCCCTTAAGGAGAGCTCCCTCAAAAACTTAGCAGCCCCTAGGTCAATATAGGATGCAGCCCTACTAGGCGTTAGAGTCCCGTCAACATCCGTGAACAGCACGTAGGGATACATACCAGCACCAAAGAGGACGTGTAGCCAGGGCTAAAAATATGTAGCGAGAACCTCAGTATCACTTAGCGTTAACACACATAAAATTTTTAATCAAACAATTATATAAATATAAAGAGATAGTAATTAAGCAACGTCAACCTAAATAATATTGCTGAAGAAATACTTCAAAAATACCTAAAGATATATACATGGAGATTCAAGAGGTTATGGTGAAGATGTCAAGTAATTCTTAACATCTACTTAACCAAATGAACCATGGTGATAAAATATGCCGAGGAAGCCACCTGTTAAGGTAAAGGATCCAACCACGGGTAAAGAGGTAGAGCTAGTACCAGAGAAGGTCTGGGTTCTAGCTCCAAGGGGTAGGAAGGGAGTTAAGATAGGCCTGTTTAAGAGCCCGGAGACAGGGAAGTACTTCAGGGCTAAAGTACCCGATGAGTACCCTGTAAGCTAAGGGGCTTAAATTAAACCTCTTTTTACCTCCCTACTCATAGGTACTTCTAGTTAAATGTAGCCTGACCATTGATTGGTGCTATTATGAAGCGCGTTTACGTTATATCAGATACCCATGACAATCTAGCTAACGTAAGGGTTTTTAAGGACGCTGTTAAAGGGGGCAGCGCTGTAGTAATCCACCTAGGCGACTACGTATCACCCTTTACGTTGAGGGAGCTGCTAAGCATATCCGTAGAGCTAATAGGTATCTTCGGTAACAACGACGGAGATAAATCGTTAATGAAGGCTATACATCCAGCCCTTGATGACCAGCCGCTAGAGGTGGACCTAAATGGGTACAGGGTGCTAGCCCTCCACGGCTTTAAAGGAGTTGAAATGACTGTGAGGATAGTTAACGCTATAGCGTCTCAGGGAATGTACGATGTAGTGCTCTACGGGCATACCCACAAGTACGACTTAAGGTATGTAGGTAAAACCCTGGTAGTTAATCCCGGCGCCCTCTCCGGGTACTTATGCGAGCGCCCAACGTACGGCGTCATAGACTTCGAGGAGGGGGTAGCCCTCATAATGTCGCTAGTTGAGGGCAGGGCCATCGCCTCCATTAAGCTGAGGAGTAGGGCTGGGAGAACCTAATAGCTATCGGGCGCGGGTCAGGCGATATCCTCACAACAGCCTCACCCCTACCTAGAAGGGTTGTGAACCTCTCTACATCGCTACTACTGACCTTCATATAGAGAGCTAGCCCCTCCCAGTAATCCCTATCCGGTGATGGCAGGGCCACCAGCAGCCCAACATTGTTTACCATACCTGGGCCGAGGGCCGAGATATCGCTAATAAACTGTGTAGCGACGGCGGCAAGCACCCCGTAACCCCTCCCCAGCCTTAACACCTCAGCTACGGCGGAGCCCGTAGAGACCATAGCCCACCCCTCATCAATAATTAACGCTACCCTAGGCGTGGGCGTGTTTAGAGGCCTTAACACCCTCGATAAGGAGACCTCAACAGCCTTAACAAGGACCTCAGCAACGAGTGAAATAACCTCCCTACCTAAACCAATAACGTTGCTTAAGTTAAGCACAGTAACTCCCCTGCCGGACGCTATGAGGTCTACTAACGGCGTACCCAGCTCGAAGGACTCCATAGCTTTAAGGACCTTATCAACCCTATAGCTTACGTAGCCATCCTCGAAGGCCTCTACGTAGTCCCCCACACTGCTAAAGAACCTAGTAGAGCAGTCCTCGTAACCGTTAAGAACGCAGCTATCAATAGACCCAAAGTTGTTTAGGACGTGGCTAAGCCCCCTATAAAGCGATGTAACCACCTCCCTCTCGCGGCCCAGCGGGAACGACTTAGCTATAATATCCGTTAGCAGCCCAGCCCTTAAACCCCTAGGTAGGTATGTTAGGAGTTTAATGATCCCCAGCCCTACATCACGCCCGAAAACCAGCTCCCTAAACTTAGTGCCGTACCTACTTAACCTGTAGGGGTACTCTCCCTTAACGTCGAAAACAATGATGTTGGGTGAGTAGGCCTCATCGAGCCTGCCAGCAATAACCGATAGAAACTCCGTCTTACCCGACCCGGTAGGCCCGACAACGAGTATGTGGGGTGAAAGGGACTCACTAACATTCCAGTACACCTCCTCCCCAGAAACTAAGTCAACACCTAGGAAGACCCCCTCACTCCTTAGAAATAACCTAACTCCAGCGCTTATTATGAATGGGTAGAGTATAGCTAGGGTGTAGTCAGCCAGCCTTAACCTAGGTACTAGCAACCTAGCTATGAGGCCCTTAACTCCCGAACATCCTCCGTAGTTAGTAGGTCGAAAAAACAGCTTCCTAATAATGGATGCCCTAACACCCCTAACCTCCCTAACCCTAACACCTAGGGCTGTTAACGTATCCTTAAGAACCTTAGACCTAACATCTAGAGCCCTCCTTACATCGTCCTCACTCCCCCCGCAGGCCTCAACAATGAAGAGGGCTACTACGTCGAAGGGCGCTAACCCCTCCTTAAGAACCCTATCCCTAGCCTGCTCAAGCCTCCTCACCCTAGCCCTAAGACCCGCGTTGCTCGGGTTAACCTCGAGCGTTACTAAGGCTGACTCCAACCTCCTGTTAACCGACTTAAGGAACTCATCCCTACTTAAAGGCGCTATAAACGTCCTAACCTCGACGGGGAACCCTAAGTTGAGGCTGTTGTAGAAGGCCTTAAGGAAGTGTAAGATGTTTAGAGGAGCGACCTCAGCTAGGGTGCTCGATATGGCCTCAAGAATTAAGGCCTTCTTACCGCAGACGCCATCGCCAGCTCTGTACAGTATGCACCCATCCCCTACCGAGGTAATGCCCTTACCCCTCCTTAACAGCCTCTTTAAGAACATCACCTAACACCTACGGAGGTGCTCAGGCTTAAAGCAGCCCTATAGGCCACCTGCGTTAAAACCCTAACCAACTCACTCACACCGAAGTACTTAACTAAGGGCTCCCCCACTGGGTAGAGGACTACAGCTGAAACCCCTTTAAGCAGGCTAGCGGTAGGGCATGTAAGTAGCACCTCAGGGCTCACACCAGCGGATGTCGAGGTGTAGCCATCACACGCAGCTACGGCTAGGACCGGCTGACTAGAACCCACCCTAATACGTACTGTAGCTACGTTGTTAGAAACTCTAACGCCTCTAAGGTCTATTGAGATAGAGGGCCTTGATGTAGTAATGCTGACCGAGTTAACCAGGAAGCCGTTAACGCCCTTTAAGGATGCATCGACGCTGAACCCGGTCCCGCTAAGGACCTTAATTAAGGGTGGCTGCTCAATGATCAACCTCCTCACCCACTTAAAGCCCTCCTTTACGTACTCAATAGCGAGGACTGCAGGTAAGGCGCAGTCCTTAACCACTAGCTCATTAACGCCCTCAACATGTACGCCGTTACTGCAGGTAACGCTTAACGCCACCCCAGAGACGTCGCTAACCCTAACAATAGTCGAGCCATCCCCATTAATGAATGAAACCTTCCTACGTATGTCCTTAAGGGGGTCCGGTATGAGGTGCCTGCCCAAGTTGATTAAGGACTCCCCGACGTTGTACGAGTCCCTGCCGTACCTAACCCTAAACCCCAACCTAACGATATCCCTGAGAGCCCTCCCCTTTACACCTATCAGAACCCAGTTAGTCCCTGAAGGTACAGGGAGGGTGACGCCGTTAACCACCTTAATCCCATCAGCAACTACTTCAAGCTCTGCCTCCTCGGGTGACGGATTAGTAATTAGAGCTCTAATCTCAATTGAGGTATTAGACTCCCCATCTGCTAGCGTAGCTGTGGGGGCGTAAAGGCACCTACTCACCTCTAACCTACCTACGCTGGGAGGGGATGACGTGATATCGACTACCCTAGCTAGCTTAAACGTAGGGCCTTCAGCAGTAACCCTAACACCCCCTGACCACCCAAGCCTCCTAGGCTTTAGAGCAACAACGGCGCTATCCCCTTTAGGGGTTATGTTAACGATGGTCGCCTTACCCTCTACTCCAATCCTCACACTTCCATGCCACGGCCTCACCTCAACCTCTGCGTAGCCCTCGTGGCTAACCGAGGCCTTCAAGACCTTAATGAGGGGTTCGTAAGTTACGTGGGGGTCTAGGACCATCAGCTCGCCGCCCTTAACACACCACACGAAGCCGTTGCCATCAACTACGCAGCCCGTAGTAGCGATTAGGGAGCCCTCCTCACCCACCACGTTAACCCTGGTCACCGAGCCCTGCTCATACATAACCACGTTCGAGGAGGCTGAAGCCCTTCTAGCCTCAAAGGATATGGGGCTCCACACGTTGCCCCTAACAATCCCTATGCTACCGCCGCTACACACCATGAGGGAGCCGTCCTCTAAGCATCCTATACCGTCTACGTGGTTAGAGAGCATTACGGGGTCAAGGGATGCGGTATCAGACCTAACAACGAGCTTGTTCCTCTCGTCGTAGAGGTAATCATACTTACCGCAACTAATTAAGGGGGAGAGCTTAAGGGGGAGCTCGTAGATGTGGTTAAAGGTAACGACATACGACCTATCCCTTACCGAGGCAACGCATACGTTCCTTGAGCACGTAAGGTTAAGGGGGCTCCTGCAATCCATGGAGTAAGTCTTAACAACCCCTTCAAACCTATCCCACATAATGATGGAGCACCCCCCTCTACCCCTAACTAGGATAGCAGCTAAGGGGCCCTCGCTATCCCGGTATAGAGCAACGTCGCTACACCTATCAACACTCTGAGCCACGGGGTTAGTTACGTAGAATACCTTACCAACACGCCAGGCGACAACTACCTTATCCTCAATACTAGTAGCTAGGACCTCACTGCTCGCCTGACACCTACCCTTAAAACACCCATCTCAATGGGATCATGGTATATAAACCTTACGATTTGATCGGCGCGTTGCGCAAACCAGTATGAAATTTCT
>NJEF01000064.1 GCA_002255065.1 Desulfurococcales archaeon ex4484_204
AACCTATCAGCTACCCTAACCCTGCCAACCTGGCCTACCACCTCACCCCCCTCAACTAGTAGGGCAGCGTCCCTGCTAACGGTTGAGAATATCCCTTCAGCGTAGTTCTGCAGCCTAGTGTACCAGTTGTTGGTTATGATGACCCCCCTCCCAAGCTCCCTAACCATTTCTTCCTCCCCGTAATCACCCGGCGCTATCTCTATGTTCCATGGGTGGGGGGAGATCCAGCCTGCGTTACCTGTTGTGGATGCCTTCATCTTAGCAGCTGTCTTGCTGTTGTGGAGGAGGCCTGCAAGCACGCCCCTAGATATTATCGGCTTGTTAAAGGTCTGAACCCCCTCATCATCGAAGGACGCAGAGCCAGATAGCTCAACGTTCCTCGGCTCATCTATCAGGGTGAAGGCCTCTGAGCCCACTCTATCCCCTATCGCGCGCTTCATGAACATCGAGAACCCCATTATTATGTGGAGGGCCGAGGCCATGAACGCTACGTAGTTCATTAGGTTCCCGACGACTAGGGGTGACAGGACCACGTCGTACCTCCCGGGAGTGAAGCCAGCCTTCCTACCAGCCTTAACAGCTAGCTCCCCAGCCTTCCTACCGACCTCCTCAACCCTACCGATATCTACGTGCCTCGAGCCGTAAGCCCAGTGACCGCTGTACTCCCCCTTAAAAGCCCTTAAGTAGGCCTCAACCTCCGTCCCCTCCTCAAAGCCCTCGAAACCCGTTGATATAACTAACGCCTTCCTAGCAACCCCCAGCTTAAGGACCCCTGCAACCCTATCCACCCCCTCATCCAGCGAGGCGCTGATCATTCTCTCAGCTAGGGGCCTCGGGTTCTCCATGTACTTGAGGACCCCGCTATCGACCGTGCCCTTAAGGGACTCGTAGCCCTGGGGCTTAGGTAGGGGTGCGTACAGCTCCGACTCCTTAACCTTATCTGAGTACCTATATATCTCCTCAGCAACCTTCAAGATGTCCTCGATATTGCTTACTGAGACCTCTAGCTCGAAAACCCTCCTATCCCTAGCTAGGTAGAGGCCCACGTCGCTCCCAATCCATGACTGAACAATGCTCGGCTCGCTGTTCCACAGCTTAACCATTACGTAGTTCTTAGAGGTGACCATTACGGCGACCTCGTCGAACTTCCCGCTTAAGGACCTCATAGCCCTCCTACCCAGTTCAACGATCTCGGCCATCACCTAACCACCCCCAACCTAACCTTTGAAACCCTGATGTTGGGGCCCCCGAACCACACGGGGACACCCTGAGCTGGCTCCCCCTTACCGCACATTCCCGGGAAGAACTTGAGGTTCCTATCAACACCTGTAACCCTGCTGTACAGGCCCTTAGTAGTTATCTCCAGGACAGGGTTCTTAACGGGCTCAGCTAGCTCCCCATTCCTTATCATGTAGGCCTCGAGCCCTACGTACCTCTGGTTCCACCTAACGTCGTCTATGTTCCACTCCATGTAGGACTTAATGTAAACACCTTGACTTATGTCCTCGATGAGCTCCTCAAAGCCCATGTCCCCGGGCTTGAAGTAGGTGTTGCTCATCCTTATAATGGGCTCTGACGCGTAGTCCATAGCCCTAGCAGCGCCGTTGCTGCCGACCCCGAACACCCTGCCCGTGTGCCTGTTGTGAAGGGCCTCGTAGATAACCCCGTCCCTGTAAAGGTATCTAGGCCTCGCCGGGACGGCCTCATCATCGAATAGGTAGTAGCCGTAGCTACCCGGCACCGTCGGGTCCTCAACAACTGTTACCAGCTCGGACCCTACCCTGTAGCTCCCGACCATGCCCGGCTTAACGTAGGACTCCCCTGCCTGGGCAGCCTCCCTACCAAGGATCCTGTCTGCCTCCATTGGGTGGCCTGCCGACTCATGGACTAGTAGCCCGACCACCTCAGGCCCTAGGACTACGTCGACCTCCTCCTTAGGGGGCTCGACGCCCTTAATGAGAACCCTCTCCAGGTTCCTGACCTCCTCCCTAACCTCGTCCACAGGTCTCCAGGAGCTGACCCACTCAGGCCCTCCTGAAGCGCCCCACTCAATAACCCTCTGAATACTGCCCCTCTGCTGATGCATTAGTATGAAGTTTAGCATTATGAACACCCTGGGAACCTTAGAGGCTACGTACCCGCCGTCGCTAGTAACTATAAGCTTTTCCTGGACGTGGTCCTCGAATGTATAGGTAGTTACCGCGACGCCCACCTCCTTAACGGACGTCACGACAGCCTTGTGGAGCTCCGAGCCCAGCACTATCCTGTCCTCCACGCTGAAGTCCTCCAAGGACTTCTTGGGGATGACCTCGTAGCTAGCCCTGCCAACCCTGTCATCGCTGAACTCTATCGGGCTCCTCTTAAGGGGGGCTAAGGCCCTAGCCCTAGACACAGCTATCTCGGCAGCCCTGCTGAGCCCCTCCCTAGTTAGCTCGTTGGTCGACGCGAAGCCTAAGGAGCCGTTAACTATGACCCTAATACCGACGCCCTCGCTAACCCCCTTCCCAACACCGATGACGTTCCCCTCCCTCATAACGGTCTCGGTAGCTACGTCCCTCTGGTACCTCACCTCAACGTATTTAGCGCCTAGGGACGACGCCCTGGATATGGCGCCGTGTAGAAGGCTCTCATCTATCGTAACGCTCACCTAAGAGGTATCTGAGGGGTTAGATATAACCTTTCAACACCGCCTTAACAGCTTAGCAACCCTGCTTAAGTACCTCGAGGCCTTAACAGCCTCGCACGGCACCTCAACAACCCTGCCCCCCTCAATGACGAAGTGCCTGCGCCTAACCGGGGGATTCCCGAGGACCTTGAAGACCTCTTCAACCATGTAGTGAAGCTGGACGCAGTGGAGGGATCCATCAACTGTTAGCACCGATACCTCCTCGTAGTCCCCCCTAGCGAGCACGCCGGCTAGCTTAAACCCCACCTTATTGACGTGCTCCTCCTCCAAGCACGCGCTGAGGACTGCGTACCCGTTGCTGAAAGGCTTGAGGGCATCGGGATGCTCCACCTCGACGCACCTACCAATGATTAACAGCTTCCTCCTATCCCTAAACAGCCTGGACTTAGCGTTCACATTAATTAGCTCCGGGAACGCGTACGGAGTCAAGAACTCCACCTTAAAAAAGGGTTAACCTACTTAAGGGCTCTATCAGCTACCTCGTAGCCCATGTTGAACGCCTTAACGTTTACCTCAACCCACCTCTTAGGAACCCTCTTCTTCACGGCCTCTACGAGGACTTCCCTATCGAACGGGGTCTCCGCACCCTCAATGACCCTGGAGAAGGCCCCTAGCACCGCTACGTTCATCGCCCTAGAAGTGCCCGCCTTCTCGGCGAGGGCTGTGAAGTCGTGTGCTACAACGACCCCGCCGAGCCTCCTTAAAGCATCAACGATCCTGTCGACGGGGGGGTAGGCGGCAACCCCAACATTCACATCTATTGGGTAGACCCTCCTCGTGTTAATCACTACAACCCCCTCAGGCTTTAGATACGTTAACCCCCTCCTAAGCCCCTCAAGGGGCTCTAGGGCTAGCAGGGCATCGGCCTCATCCTCCATTAGCAGGGGGCTATGAATCTCCTCCCCGACCTTAACGTGTGAGTGAACAGCTCCTCCCCTCATCGCGGCCCCGTACGTCTCACCTATCCTTACGTGCAGGCCCCTCATGAGTGCCGCGTCCCCTATGATCCTCGAAAGCATGACGGTGCCCTGGCCGCCTACCCCTGCGATCATTATGTAGTACGCCTTAACCACCTCAACCACCCCCTAACCTACGTAGTCCCTCAACGTCTTACCCTTAACCGATGGCACTATCGCGTTGACGGGGCATACCTGGGCGCAGAGGCCGCACGCTACACACAGCACGGGGTCTATGAATGCCTTACCCCTCTCCCTATCCCACCCAACAGCTGGGCACCCTAGCTGGACGCACAGCCTACACCCTACGCACCTACCCTCATCGACTACGTAGGTAGCTAGCTCCTTACCCTCCCTAGTAAGCCTCCTAACAACCTGGAGTATGCACTCCCTCCTAGCAACTACTAGGGTGGGGACCCCCTTCTCAACAGACGTCTCTATGGCTTCAAGTATCGCTTTCTCTACCTCCTTAACGTTGTATGGGTCGACAACCCATACGTGCTCAACCCCTAGGGACCTAGCAACGTCCTCAACCCTAAACCTCCTAGCTGGCTCGAGGGTCGCCGTCACGCCGGACGCAGGGGATGGCTGGTGCCCGGTCATAGCGGTCCACGCGTTGTCCAAGACGATGAAGGTTATAGCCGCCTTATTGTAGACCGCGTTAGCTATTGCCGGCATGCAGGCGTGGAAGAACGTTGAGTCCCCAGCAACAGCAACTATCGGGCCGTCCCTGTAGCCGGCGTGGAACTCCCCCTGAGCAACCCCTATACCGCCGCCCATAATGTAGTTGGTGTCGAGTATCTCGTACGGGTTGTTAAACATAACCCTCCTCGACTCCCTAGCCTCACCCGCCTCGATCTCCTTAGCGAAGATCCCGTAGCCCCCCTGCTCGTAACACCCTATATCCCCGTTAACTATCCAGACACCCTTCATCCTGCCCCTAAACTTCGAGATAGCCTTTATCAACGCGAACCTAAGGCCCCAGTACGTACCTAGGTGCTGGCACCCGGGGCATAGAGCTGAGGACCTAGGTGCTAGTATCTTAGCTACCTCCCCCTTAACAGCCCTCCTCCCAGCAGGTATGTTGGGCGCCTCCACGCCCAGGAACCTGGCTAGGGCGTTAACTACCTGGGCTATACCCAGCTCCCCATACCTCAGTACGAGCTGCCTCCTAGTCTTACCGTAGATAGGCTTCTCAGGGCTGTACTCCTTCATGAAGGCGTAGAGCTGCTCCTCAACGAACGGATCTCCCTCCTCAACGACGAGGATCTTGTCTACGTTATCGATTAGCTTCCTTAAGGCTTCCTCAGGCAGCGGGTACGGGGTCCCTACCTTCAAGATCCACGGCCACCCATCGGGCTTGAGCTTCGCTAGGGCGTCCTTAACGTAGGAGTAGCCGATGCCTGAAGCTACTATGCCTAGGGGGACCTCTCCCTCCTCAATCCAGTTGAACTCCGACCTATTAACGAAGTCCTTAATCTCCTCAATCCTCTCAAGCTGCCAGGCGTGCTTAGCCGTAGGCCCTACCTTACCCCCGTACTTGAATGGGCCGTAGACGTTCCACCTAAACGGCAGCTTGTAATGCCTGTCGAAGAACACCTTATTCCTAGACCTCCTTATCTCCCCGAACTCCACGTCACCGCCTGAGTGGCATATCCTCGTTACGGACCTTAGGAACACCGGTAGCTCGAACCTCTCGCTGTAGTCGAAACCCGCCTTAGCCATGTCCTTAGCCTCCTGCTGGTCCTTAGGCTCCAGTATGAGGACCCCTACAGCCTTAGCTAGGGGCCTAGTGTCCTGCTCAGTTGATGAGTAGAAGGCGTCTGGGTCGTCGGCTGAGTATACTACGAGGCCCCCTGAAACACCCCCGTAAACCACCGTTGCGAACATGTCCATAACCCAGTTAGTCCCGGCATTCTTCATGGTCGCCATAGCCCTAGCACCAACTATCGCAGCCCCCACGGCTACGTCCAGCGCTACCTTCTCGTTTACCGACCACTCAACATGCATGCCGAAGTCCTTAGCAACCAGGGACAGGGTCTCGATGACCTCCGACGAAGGCGTGCCTGGGTAGCCCGCAACAACCTGTGCAGCAGCCTCGATAGCCCCCCTAGCCACGGCTTCGTTACCTATTAGGACAGCCCTTAACCCGGGCTGGTCCACACCAACTACGTGTTTAGGCAAGCTAATCACTTCCTATGGAGTTTGCAATAAACTGCTTTAAAGCTTCATTTAAAACACCTAAGTTAATAGCTGCCGGGCCTACTTAGCGCAAGGCCTTGAAGCCGTTTACGTAGTAGCGCACCTTAGGCCGTTCGCCTAAGCTGTGTCTTCATTTATCTTTTTGTACTGTTTTGGGTGTTGTTGGGTTCGTCACGGTCTCCCCCGTGCAAGCTACGGGAGCCTTTATAGTTTGGTGCTTCTAGACTACCTGCTGAAGTACCCAACCATTATTAGCTACCCGAGCATAGACCCAGTTATGTCCTCCTCAATCCTTAGGAGGGTGCTGGCGCTTAACGGTGTGTACACCTACGTCTTGATACCCCACGAACACGTTGTTAGGGGTATGTGTATTGGTAGGGCAACCGTTGTCGGGGTCCCCTTAGAGGCCGGGTACGAGGTGGTGGATGACATGGTCCTCATCAGCGTAGGGGGCGGCTATAGGGGGGCCTACCTAGTCGGTAGGGACCTGTCCAGGAAGCCTATTGAGGAGGTGGAGCCCGTTCCTAAGTCCTTAACGAGGTTCGTGGTTAACGTTGTTAGGCGCTACATAGGCGGGGCCTTCGACTCACTCGCGGAGCTAGCTGATGAGAGGGTTGGGGGGGAGCTCCTGCGTAAGGCGTCGGCCTACGTAACGTACAGGCCCTCAGCCCTACACAGGATCTCGGATGCTGTCTATGAGGGGAGGGTGGACGAGGTCTTCGACTCCCTGGAGTCCCTTGCCAGGAGGTACGATGAGAGGAGGTCGGCCGTTATAGCCGACATAGTCGGCAGGGCTATAAGGATCGGGGACTTCGTGGTAACGTTCTACGGGGTGCTAACGGATGAGGAGGTCTACGTTAGGGAGGTCTCTAGGGAGCTTCTAAGCAGGTACGGGGCTGTAGCGGTGGTCGGTGTTAGGGACCTAAACGCGCTAACCCTATCCGTTACCTGCAGGCCCGGCCACCCAGCCCTATCAAAGATTCCTAAAGTGCTTGAGGGCCTTAACTACGAGGAGGCCTCAGCATCCAGCACGTCACGCTACATAGTGTTCAAGCACCCAAGGCCCAGGGTTACCGAGGTAATCAGGCTCTTTAAGGAGAGGCTGTTTAATACCTGATGCGATTCCGTTTTAAACGCTTTTAATTACTTGTTTTAGTCCTAGGTATTCTAGTGCTATAACGTATGCTGATACCGTGTGTCTATCTAAGCCCATATCCTTAGCTATTAGCTCAGCTAATGTATAGGCTGGGCCTACATAGTATGAGCTTAACCCGTACTCTAGAGAGTGTAGCGCGAATTCCCCTATTATGGATGACTTGAATATTGATACCCTGCGGTTGTACCTATTACTCCCCCTATCACTACTCTTTATCCACCTAGATTTTAAGCAGCCAAGAACTCCGGGGTCTTCAAGAACTATGGTTTATACCCCGTGAAAGTACGCATTTTTAAGAACGTCGTGCACTACCTTGCGTAGCAAGCTTCTCCTTTGCCCATCTCTTACGTGGTAGATACATGTGATGGATAATGATAATGTCTTTATATCCCTCAGAACCCCCCTCCTATCAACTATGGCTAGGTTTGCCCTATTAACATCCACACCAGCAACATTATTACCTAGTGGTTGGGAGTACCTCCTTCTAAACCCTAAGTATAGTCCATAGGGTATGGAGACCTGAAGTTCACAGTAAACTCTATCGCAGCTCATATCAAGAGCGATAAGCCTAGCAAGATAACCAAGTTTATAATTCATACCAACTCTGCGACAACCTCGAAAAATCCACTATAGATTCTCGGTACCCTGATATTTACGTGGTATCTACTCCAGGACGAGCCATTGTAGAGCATCACCTTTGCCTTATCCCTACTAACTAGCCTTATGTTCCTATTACCTCTATCTTCAGGTCCGGGTGAGCCTCTCGATCGTATCAACACCTAGTCTCTTAATCTTACCTTATCTAGCGGTATTCCGAGAGCCTTAATAGACTCCAGTATTTCTCTCATTATTAGGACGGCTCCATCGACGTATCTCCTATTATGGAGTAAGCTACCTTATAGAGGCGGTAATGCTGGTAACTCCATTCTTAACATAGTCTAATGCCTTAAATGCTCCAGCTCTGAATCCTGCAGTTGATAGGTAGAAGTAATATGGTGAATCACCCTCCAACACCGCTCTTGCTCTTAGCGTTACTTCCTTTGGTAGCTTAGCCTTCTTTGGGTACATAGACATGCACCACCTTCCTCCCTTTGAACCTCTGCAGCCTCCTAGCTAGGTCTTTCGGGACGTAGATACCCATATATCCAGCACCGACATTAATGAGCTTCGCCTCGAAGATATATACCTCGTAGCTCATTCTGATGCTTAACGTGAAGGTACCCACAGGGTGCTGAGCGGGGAACTAGGCGTGTTGACCACCTACCGTGATTAAAAAGTATTCAGAACTAATGAAAAGTCAGGGTAGGTGGTGAACGCTCTAACGAGAACGTTTTTAAGGCTTTAGGTAGGTGTTACTAGGTGTGGCATATGGGTGATGGCCTTTGCCGCCCTTAAGATATACAACACGTTGAGCAGGAGGGTCGAGGTCTTCAAGCCCTTAGTCGGTAGAAGGGTCTTCATGTTCGTGTGCGGGCCAACGGTGTACGACTACTCGCACCTCGGGCACGCAAGGGTCTTCGTGTTCTTCGACACCGTTGCTAGGTACCTTAAGTGGCTGGGGTACTCGGTGTTCTACATAGTTAACATAACCGATGTAGACGATAAGATAGTTAATAGGGCTAGGGAGCTGGGCAGGCACCCCCTAGACCTCGCTAGGGAGTACGAGAAGTACTTCGCTGAGGACATGGCCTCCCTTAACGTAACCACCCCTAACCTCTACCCAAGGGCTTCAGACTACCTTAAGGAGATCTTCGAGCAGGTCGAGGTGCTGATTAAGAAGGGGCACGCCTACGTAACCCCTACCGGCGTCTACTTCGACATAACCACGTTCAGGGACTACGGTAAGCTATCCGGTAGGAGGCCTGAGGAGCTGAGGGTTCACAGGATAGAGCCGGACCCAACCAAGAGGAACCCAGGGGACTTCGCCCTATGGA
>NJEF01000005.1 GCA_002255065.1 Desulfurococcales archaeon ex4484_204
TATCCGTACTATTAGTAAGTGGTGATTTATTGCCTAGAATATATGAGGTGCTACGTAAGAAGATACTTGCGCCTCGCATAAAGGAGATGGATGTGTACGTACCTCAGATAGCTAAGTCAGCTAAGCCCGGTCAGTTCGTGATAGTTATACCTGATGAGAAGGGTGAAAGGACCCCACTAACACTGGTTGACTGGAATCGTGATGAGGGATGGGTTAGGTTAGTGTTCCTAGAGGTTGGCGTTAGTACTATGAAGCTAGGAATGAAGGAGCCTGGCTCCACTCTGTATTATGTAGCTGGACCTCTGGGTAATCCCACTCATGTAGAGAAGTTCGGTACTGTAGTAGTTATTGGCGGTGGAGTAGCTATTGCAGCTGCGTATCCTATAGCTAGGGCATTCAAGGAGGTCAGCAACCACGTAATATCCGTAATAGGTGCTAGGTCAGCCAACCTGTTAATATATGAGGAGTTAATGAGAAGCGTAAGTGACGAGCTGCACATAACAACGGACGACGGTAGTAAAGGCATGAAAGGCTTCACATCAGATGCGCTAGTAGCGTTGCTAAATAAAGGGTTGAAACCCAACCTGGTCTGGATGGTAGGGCCAGCCCCCATGATGAAGGCGTGCAGCGAGGTAACTAAGAAGTACAGAATTAAGGCCATAGCTAGCTTGAATCCTATCATGGTATGTGGAATGGGTATGTGCGGCGCTTGCAGAGTTAAGGTCGGCGGTAAGATAAGGTTCACATGCTATGAGGGGCCAGAATTCGATGCAAATGAGGTAGATTGGGACGAGCTAATATTTAGACTTAAGATGTACCAAAAGGAGGAGCTAGAGGCACTCAAATTATTTCTTAGTAAGTACGGCTTAGGAGGTGATACGCATGCCTAAAATCAAGCCTAGAGTACCATTACCTAAGAGGCCACCCGAAGAGAGAATTAAAGACTTCAACGAGGTAGCTTTAGGGTACGATGAGAAGTTAGCAATAGAGGAGGCCTCTAGGTGCCTCCAGTGCCCTAACAAGCCATGTGTTAAGGGGTGCCCCGTAGGTGTCGACATACCTAGGTTCATAAAATTGATTAGAGAGCGTAGGTTTGAGGAGGCTTACAAGGTAATCAAGGATAAGTGCCCGATACCTGCGATAACTGGTAGAGTATGTCCTCAGGAGAGGCAGTGCGAGAAGTACTGCACACTAGCTAAGTTGGGGCAGCCCATAGCTATAGGAGCTCTAGAGCGGTTCGTAGCTGATTGGGCTAGAGAGCACGGCATAGCGGTTGAGCACGCACCTAAGACTAGCGTAGGTAAGAAGGTAGCTGTTGTAGGTTCAGGACCTGCTGGCATTGTCGTCGCTGCTGACCTAGCTAGGCTAGGCTATGAAGTGACTATGTTTGAAGCTCTTCACGTACCTGGCGGCGTCCTAGTCTATGGAATACCGGAGTATAGGCTACCTAAGAAGATAGTTTACGACGAGATAAACTACCTAAGAGAGCTAGGCGTGAACATTGAGATAGGCGTGAGCGTCGGCAGGACCATAACCGTCTACGACTTACTCGACGAGTACGACGCTGTGTTCGTAGGTACGGGAGCAGGGCACCCAAGATTCCTTAATGTACCAGGAGAGAACCTTAACTACATATACACAGCTAATGAGTTCCTAACAAGAATCAACTTAATGAGAGCCTACCTCTTCCCCGAGTACGACACGCCGATACACAGAGGTAAGCGCGTAGCTGTTATCGGAGGAGGCAATACAGCTATGGATGCAGCTAGGTCAGCACTTAGGTTAGGTGCTGAGGAAGTGCACGTACTATACAGGAGGACTCGAGCCGAAATGCCCGCTAGGAAAGAAGAGATAGAGAACGCCGAGGAAGAAGGCGTTAAGTTTGTATTCCTCGTTCAGCCAAAAGGCTTCATAGGCAATGACCTAGGCAATGTATCCGAGATTATGTTAAAGAAGATGAGGTTAGGAGAGCCTGACGCCTCCGGAAGACCCAGACCAATACCTACAGGAGAGACCATAACCTTCCAGGCTGACATGGTCATCAACGCTATAGGGTTCTACCCCAACCCACTAATACCTCAGACAACTCCTGAGATTAAGACCGATAAGAAGGGAAGAATTATCGTAGATAGTGAGGGAAGGACAAGTATGCCTAGAGTGTACGCTGGCGGAGATATAGTCATAGGCGAGGGAACCGTCATAGAAGCTATGGGGTGGGGACGTAAGGCAGCGCTAGCTATCCACAAGGACCTAACCATCAATAAGAAGATATGAAATAGTTTATGAAAGTATGAAGTCGTTACTCACCTTAATACCTAAGTCAGCAAGTTTCTTAGTGCAGTTCACGCTGTATTTCCACGTTTTATTTATTCGTATCTAGTATACTGTTACTGAATCGCATAATGCATAGGGGATTACTGCAGTGATTAAGCCCTAATAAGTGGTCAACTTCATGCATTACCTCCTTCCTAACCCTACTAAGCAGTACATCTCTATTACCCCCGCTAATCATGAAGTACAGTCTAGGGGTATATACTGAGGCAACCCTAAGTGAGGGAGTAGCTACGAGCCTTGGTCTTACTGCGAGGATTTACTGGTTGGATGTATTCTATTCCCCTGATACCTTCTTTGAGGAAGAACTCAGGGAATACGCTTACATGGGTGCTACGGAGAAAAACATAGAAAGAGTAGTTAAGGGTAGATTGTCTAGCAGGCTTCCCGAAGTATTCCTTACGGATAGGCATGACAGGGTATACGGCTTCGGAGCCTACGCATTAAAGAATGAGGCTCTAAAACCGGCTGTAACGTCTTGGAGAAGCAACGTAAAGGCCAAGCTACCAAAGAATATGAGAAAACATATACTCCTCGAAGCATCACGTGCTAGGGAGTTCCTAGTAGTGCTTAGTGGTTCGCTTTTATCACCTCTTCTCATATCCAAGCTGGAGAAAATATTCAAGAGAAAGATCCGAAACACGAGGTTCTATAAAGGCACAATTATCAACGATACAGTGAGGTACATCGATGAGAAACTAAGAGAAAATACCACCACACCTAGTACACGATATAAGGAAAGTACTCACAGAAGGAAAACTGCCACGGGGAAGGTGACGAGAAGAAATCATAAAAGCAATGCAGGTATAGATTCTCTTATTTCTTGTTTATTAATAGATTTCACTCTTCTTCCGTAGAGTTTCCTGCTTTAAAATTGATGTTTATAGAAGGCGGGAGTAGGAGGAGATGAGTGTTCATAGTAATAGTGTGACAGGAATTTATAAATTTGAGCAACTTAGCCAAGCTTCTAATCTTGTTAGCTCCATTGGAGCCCGACAAGAGGGGTGGGTCTTCAACGATTATACATGTAATATAAATATTAGTATACCGCGATGGTTGTCGAAGTTATTGGGGTATGGCGATGAAGGTGTTACTAGGTATATTGTGTTAAAGCTGAGTTTGAGGCCGGATTGGAATTGTTTGGTTTCATTGCCTTGGCGTGTTGTTAGGTCTCGTTCTGCTCCTTCGCTTGTCCCTGATAATGTATTCGTAAAGTTTATCAAATAAGAGGTTGTGGGTAAGTTTAAGTTTAATCGTTGGTTGGAGGTTGTTGCTACTCCTCGTGCTGGTAAGAGTGCTGATGTTATTCAAGAGGTTATTCGATATTATTGAGAATGACCTGGCGAATTATACTGTTCTTGTTGTTGCACCTAATCAACGTTTAGCTGAAACGTTGTATAGATATGCTATTGGTGCTACTGCACGTTTGTATAGAGAGTTGCGTAGAAACAGAATTAAGATCTCTACACCGCCACCGCACGTCCCTGGGCACGTTCTAGATAAGGTAGTGTTCTCTATTCAGGACGACATGTATAGGGCTCTGTTCTGTTTAATGCGTATAACAGGTGCTAGAATAGAAGAAATAGTGTTACTTGGAAGAGAGAATAATAAACGATGAAGATTCGATATACGTTAGATTTGACGTAACCAAGGTATGTCAAGAGAAGTACCGCTGAACCGGTCTGGATTTAAACAACACTTGAGAATGTTCCTTACACGGTATTATCACCAACATCCTAAAGCCAGCGATCCTAGTGCCTGGCTCTTCCCGAGAACTACGGATTTAAGTAGACCTGTGCCCAGGAACTTCATGTATCTAATGTTTAAGAAAGCCGCGAGGAGTCTAGCAAAGTCAGATCCCGAAATTCAGAAGTACTTAGAGCATATATACCCGCATTAGTTTAGGCATACACGCGCTTATGAATTAGTGTTTCAGAACTAGAATTTTCGGTGGATAGTGTACTACTTTGGCTAGAGGAAGGTAGATGTGGTGTTACGATACATGCAGGCATTTGAGTTAAAGCAGGTATACAGGATGTTAAATGGTAATGGGAATAGTAATGGAAAGGTTAAGACCTGTCTTAGGTGCTACGCTCTAATACCAGAAAATGCAAGACTGGTTCACAGGTACTGTAATAGATCAAGACGCAGAAAATAAACAAGATCCATTTTAATTTTCATAATAAAATAAATGATAAGCATGCCTTAGAAAAACATTAGTTTTTACTTCTCCCCAACCAGTAAAAATTGCTCTTCTCCTCAACCCTATCAACAGGTTATGGTCTCACGCATGGGGTGCTGTGATGGTAGGGCTGGAAGCCCAATAGCAAAGATGAGTACGGTGCGATTTAGCATAGGTTTAAAACGTTGTGTCATTGTTTGTTAATAAATTTGTGTTGCCAGCTCCTAAAAATATTAAACCGATTCTTCCCGTGTCCTTCCGGAGGTTAACGGAATAGGGGTGTAGGTGGAGAGAACAAACAATTATTTGCTAATTATAGAATACAAAAACTTTAAGAGTGAACAAAGAAGGTGTCTTAAAGTTAGGTTTATGCGAGATGATTAAATATAGTATAGCAGGAATGGGGATGAGGAGTCCTCTAGACGTGCTTAAAGAAGCCAACAGAAGGAAGAGATCGGCTAAAATAAAGACTCCACTTGTTTTGATAAGATCTCTTAATAAGGAGAGAAGAAGGATAGTTGCTACCCAAAGAATTCTAGAACGTGTTGTAGGTAGGTGATGTGCAATGACCTTAATAATAGGTATTAGAAGTAAAGATGGTGTAGTTTTGGGGAGTGATAGAAAGGTTCTTCGAAGTGGCGAAGTTGAGTACTCTAATAAAATTTTCATTGTTAATAATGTTGCCTTGGCCGTTGAGGGCCTTACAGGGATCAGAGATGATTCTCTCTACTTGCTAAATGCAGAGTTACAGCGTGGGCGAGGGGTAGATACTCTTTATGAGATGAAGGTTATTGCTGAGGACATTATAGCTGAGCTTACTGAGAGATACAGAGACCGCGTTAGGGAGGAGATGCCTATAGGAGTATTAATGGCTGGAAGGGAGTATCTCGTTAATGGTAAAGCATTACTATACTATATACACGGTATGGGGTATGGCGAGGCAGTAGACTTTTTATGTACTGGTCATGGAGGTCATTACGCCACCTCATTGGCTAAGTTCCTACCCAAGAAAGACCATGATGTTATTGAGAATGCTAAGAGAGTAGCCTTTATAATATCTTGGGTAACTGAAGACGTCGACGTAACTGTTGGTGGTGATCCAGACGTGGTTATTGTACAAGATAGCGATAAACCAGCTAGTGAACCTATAGAGCAGTTGGATGCAAACTTAGTAAATAACATGAAAATTAAGGCTAAGGAAGTTAAGAAGAGGTTTGCCGATATAATCTTTGGTTCAACGTAATTTAATCAAAGTAAAAGTTTATGTTAAGTTCCAACCGCGAAATCTCGATGATTCTAGGGAAGTGTTTTATTCCTGAGGGTGATGATATTTTCTTGGTGAACCCCATGTCCGTGCTTGTTCACCAATTCTCCAAATATCTGTCTCAACTGAATACTTAACTAGCGATTGATTTAGAATGGAGATCCCCGCAGAACACACAGAATACTGCTAATTATCCTCATAAACACCTAATAGCTAATAACCTCTTAAAGTAATTAGCGAGTTCACCGACCTTCACTAAATAAGGTCTTTACTTTTCCTAGATGAGAGCTCCCTAGCGATTGCCTTAACTATGACACTCTTTTTTGCATTATCCTCCTCGACCTCAATAACGATGCAGCCCCTGCTTCTATACCAGGTTCTGGGGTATTTCTTATCTTTAACCTCCTCGCATGCTAGCCCTAGGGAGGTGCATGCTGATACTATGTCTTCGGTGCTGGGTAACGGTATAGCTAGCTCTTTAGGAACCCTCCTGCCATACCTCCTAGGCAGTGTTGAGTCAAAATACTCAGGCCAGACGATAATGCGTTTAGCCAAGCATGTACCACCGCTTTAGCGCTAGCTAAGTAGCTACTCGCTCTTAGCGGTCTCTATGATGACAGCGTTTACTACGCCGTCCTGACCCGGCCTAGATGTTACCTTAGCTATACCCGCCTCAGTTCTTATGATAGCACCCTTAGTTATTATCCCTATCCTAGCGTGCTCCTTGTTATCGGGTGTCTCGACTATTTCTAGAATCCTTTCCCTCTTAGAGACCCCCCTACCGGGGTCCGTAACGTTAGCGAAGGCAACCCTCTTTAACCTTACCTTAATACTGCCTCCCCTCACCCTATCGATAACCCTCTTATTAACGTCCGAGAGCATGGTGTTTGTTGGGAACCTCCCTAGCTCATACTTCCTCTTCTTCCTAGAAGGCCTCTTCCTGCCGCCAGTTATCTTGCGTAGGTCGTTACCTTGATATACGCTCATACGTGAACCCAGGTCCATTCCAATAATATCCTTTAAAAGCTTTAGTGCCTCCTTCTATGCTGGGAGCATGAAGAAGAGGCTGGGTAACCTATTAATAGCGCTATTTAGACGCTCAGCAGGCCTGATACAGGTAGTAGCGAAGCCCATATATAAGGTATATGAGGTTTGGTTATGGTCCCAGATATGCGACGGACCTGTGCCGAGACATGTCGCTATAATCCCTGACGGGAACAGGAGGTGGGCTAGGAGTCTAGGGTTAAACCCCATTATTGGCCATAATGTAGGCTATGAGAAGCTTAAAGAGGTACTCGACTGGCTGTGGGATCTAGGGATAAAGGTGGTCACGGTGTACGCTATGTCCTACGAAAACTGCACTAAACGCTCAGAGGACGAGGTGAACAACCTATTTCACCTACTCAAGAGGGGCATTGAGGAGATTAAAGAGAAGGGTGAGATAGATAAAAGGAGGATTAGGATCAAGTTCTTCGGTAGATTCGAGCTGGTTCCTAAGGACGTCCTCAACATGGTTAAGGAGGTAGAGGAGTACAGTAGTAAGTACAGCGAGCGCTTCCTCAACATAGCTATATGCTACGGCGGTAGGCAGGACATAATCAACGCGGTGAAGAGAATAGCTAGGGACATCGCTACTGGTAAGGCATCTGTTAATGATATAGATGAAGGCATATTCAGGAAGTACTTAAGTACCTCCCACTTACTAAGCTCAGGGCTTGAAGAACCTGACCTCGTTATAAGGACTTCCGGGGAGCTTAGACTAAGCAACTTCCTGTTGTGGCAGATAGCATACAGCGAGCTATACTTCTGTGACGTGCTATGGCCTGAATTCAGGAAGATAGATCTGTGGAGAGCTATAAGGTCCTACCAGAAGAGGGAGAGACGCTTTGGAAGGTAGTTTACTCAGCCTCCCCATCTGAGTAGAGAACCTTAAGCTCGTCTAGCGAGAGCCTCATACCCTTCCTAAGCTTATCCTGGGCTATAGCTCTCTTTCTCTCCCTAATCCTCTCCTCCATAGCCTTCCTCTTACGCAGCCTGACCTCCCTTAACTCCTCCTGAAGGCCCCTCAACCTCTTCAGCAACGCATTGATCTCCTCCGCCACCGATACTAGCTTCTCGGCATTACTCCTTATGTCCCTGCTCTTACACTCTATCTCCTTTGATAACCCGTCAGCTACCTCCTTTAACCTACGCATCCTATCCCTAAAGGCACTGATCTTGCTACTTACCTCCCCTATCTCCTTGTTAAGGTCGCTGAGCTCTACTAAGTAACTCTTAAGTGATGCTTTAAGCTCCTTAGCCTCCTCCCTAAGCCTCCTCACCTCAATAGCCCTATCTAAGACCTTCTCCAACCTCGCGATCTCCCTTACCAACCTATTCTCCTCGTCTAGAGGTAAAGACTCAGTTATTATCCTCCACTCAAGGCTATCTATCCTAGCCTTTATCCTAGCGATAGACGCGGTCCTAATAGATGATAGCTCGTTAATTACCTCCCTCTTAGAAAACAGCTCCCTCTTCACCTCCCCTATCGACTTAATAACCCCCCTCCTTTTCTGAATAAGCTCATCACGTCTACTCCTTAAGCTGCCCAGCTCCTCCCTAAGCCTCCTTAGCTCAGCCCTTACATCCCTTATTTTACCAATTAACTCACTACGCTCTGCCTTAAGCCTCCTAATGCTCTCCACGATTAGCAGGCGCTCTTCCTTCAAATTCTTAAGACGGCTCCTTAACTCATCGATCTCCCTGAGTATGGAGTCTTCGTCAGCGCTTCCTGACATATACCTACCCACACCTTCCTTACTGCCTTATTAAGACCCTAGCATCAGCTATCTTAGCTCCCTTCCCTACCTCAAACACCATTATCGGGTTTAAATCGACATCGCTTATATCTTCGTGCTCCTCCATAAGCTTGGACAGCTTCCGAATTATGTCTACGAGGACGTCCTTATCCCTCGGAGGCATGCCCCTATAACCCTCAAGCACCTTAGCAGCCCTTATCTCAGTGATCATACTCTCAGCATCGTAGCGCGTTAACGGGGTTATCCTGAAGCTAACATCCTTAAGTACCTCAACGAAGATCCCCCCTAAACCGAAGAGCAACACTGGCCCGAAGGTGGGGTCCCTGGTAGCACCGACTATTACCTCTAGCGACTGAGGCACCATCTCCTGAACCAAAATGCCAGCAACCTTAGCCTTAGGGGCGTGGAGCTTAACACCCTCCACTATCTCGTTATACGCCTTAAGCACCTCCTCCTCACTATTAAGGTTTACCTTAACACCGCCAACATCGCTCTTATGAACTATATCAGGACTCACTATTTTAAGCACGACAGGGAAGCCAATGGTTTTCGAGTACCTAACAGCTTCCTCAGGACTACGCGCTAAAAACGCCTTAGGAACCGGGAGGTCGTAGACCCCTAATACCTCGTAAGCTTCGTGCTCCAGCAGCTTCCTCCTACCTTCACTCCTCGCTACCTCAATGACCTCCTTAACCCTCTTCACACTACCCATATAGGATCCCAAGAAATCTTAATACCCTCCCTTTAAAAGTCTGCCCGCTTAAAAACCACCGGGCTCCTCAGTAAGAAAGTTCTCACCGCCAGCTACGACACGCTGTATGAGGCCGTAAAGCCCGTCAATACCTACACGCTCCTTCGCCGAGATAGGGACTGCATCGCTGTATACCTCCCTTAAGGTGTTGCAGATATCAACGCTTACGTCGCTGTTAATAAACATTGACTTAACCCCTGCCTCCATACAGCTGAACTCATCGCTAAGTATCTTAAAGAGAAAGAGCTCCTCCATGGCAGCCTTGGGGGTGCCACGGGTAGGAGCGATACTGATTACTAAATCAATTTTATTAACAGCTATGATCTGGGGGAGCTTAAGCCTGTATAACGTTGATAATGCTAGCAACAGCATGGAGAACGCTGATGAAGGTGATGAAGCTAGCCTAGCATCAACTAGAAACACAGAAGCAGCTTTATAGCCCCTAACTAACTCACTTACTATTATAGGTCCTAGCCTCCTAAACGCTATTATCTCTAACTGACCTGGCATATCAACTATAGCGTAGTTAGCTCTAATCTCATCTATCTCCCTTCTAATATCGTTAACGTAGTTAGCGAGCATGTCAACACTGGCTACTAACGCGCTGTTAGGGCCTAAACCCTTCCTGATCATGAGGTCACGGGCTTTAATGTACCTCCTAACGTCAACGTCAGGGACGTAGGGAAGGGTTTCAGCAGCAGGATCGAAGTTAACCCTAGCTACACTCATTCCATAGCTCTCAATCCATTCAGCAAGCGAGCTAGTAAGAGTTGACTTCCCAGAGCCCGCAGGCCCCACTATTAGCACGTAATACATAGGGACACCTACATTAACCATAGGGAGGCTCTACGTCTCCTTGTAAACTCACCAACTATGTTTACCCTGTACCCGCACTTAGGGCATCTATTGCCCTCCGCAAGGTTCCACTCAACTATATCGAAGCCAAACCTCTTAACTAAGGGGTAGCCACATCTAGGGCAGTACGTATGCTCTAGCTGATGGCCCGGAACGTTACCTAGATAAACATGCTTTAAACCCTCGCCTAGCGCTACCCTAGCTAACCTCTCTAATGTCTCAACAGGCGTTGCCGGTAGGTCGGTCATTAAGTAGTGAGGATAGAAGCGAAGTACATGAAACGGTGTTTCGGGACCTAAATTCTCAACCACCCATCTAGCTAGCCTGCGCATATCGTTAGGGTCGTCACCATACCTCGGTACGACGAGGTTTGTTACCTCAATGAATATCCCCTTCCTCTTCATTTCTAGGAGCGTTGTGAACGTGGGTTCGGGGTCGTGAACACCCATGAACTTCTGGTAGAACCTCTTATTACCAGCACCTTTAAAATCCACGGTCGCTGCATCCATGTATGGGGAGAGCTCGTCTAGGGCATCACACGTCATGTACCCATTAGTTACCATAGTGTTAAAAAGACCTTCCTTCTTCGCCAGCCTAGCTGTGTCATACATAAACTCATAGAATACCGTCGGCTCATTATACGTATAGCTAATACCGTCAGCACCACGCCTCCTCGCTAGATCCACGACCTTTTCCGGCGTGAAGTACTCCCCAAATACCTCGTCCCTCCTAGACTGACTTATAGTCCAGTTCTGGCAGAACCTACACATAAAGTTACACCCAGCTGTAGATATGGAGTAAACACTAGTTCCAGGGCGGAAGTGATACAGCGGCTTCTTTTCTATGGGGTCTAGGTTAGCTGCAGTTAATAAACCGTAAACCAAGGTGTATAAAGTCCCCCCACTGTTGTATCTAACTCCGCAAGCACCGAAACCCTCGCTAGCTATAGGGCACTTCTTATAGCAGAGGTAGCATTGAACCTTACCCTTATCCATCCTCCTCCAGAACTTCGCGACCCTCACCCATGGCTTACTGAGATCCGGTTTACGCCTAACCACTTTAACACCCCTAGCTCATTACCTCCTCCAGTGGTTATAAAGGGGGTGATTCGTTAAATAGCTATTTATCTTGGATACCCAATAGGATCTGGTGTAGAGGTAATGTTGATAGTATCGTTACCTGCCTCCTTAGGGCTAGGGGAGGAGCTGTCCCTATTGCTGAATGTTAAATCGCTAAACGTGGTATCAAAGACGTTCCCCGATGGCGAGTCCTACATTAGGCTCCCTTCAAGCGGTGCTGTACGAGGTGAGGACATCCTGCTCGTTCAAACAACCTACCCGTTGCAGGATAAGAGGTTAGTAGAGCTACTGTTAGCCATAGATGCTGTAAAGGAGTACGGGGCAAAGGAGATTACCGCATTCATACCGTACCTGGCTTACTCCAGGCAGGATAAGGTGTTCCTTGAAGGTGAGGCAGTGAGCATAAGGGCTGTAATGAGGGCTTTGAAGTGTTTAGGCCTAGGGAGGCTAATTACATTGGATGCCCATAGCGAGAGCGCTTTATCCTTCTTTGATGGTGAAGTATTAAACGTAGACCCGTCCCCTATATTCGCAGATGTTTTAAGAGGGAGGGTTTCTAAACCCTTAATCATAGCTCCCGATGCTGGGGCACGTAAACGCGCTGCATCACTAAGTAAGGAGCTTGGGGGCGTAGACTTCATAGTAATTAAGAAGTTTAGGGATAGGTACAGCGGTAAGATATCGCATGAATTCCTAACCGATATAGATTTAGCGGGTAAAGACGTAGTAGTTGTTGATGACATCATAAGCACCGGGGGAACCATAGCTAGCATAGCATCCTATTCAAAGGCTAAGGGGGCTTTAAAGGTCATAGCTGTTGCAAGCCATGGTTTATTTGTTGGCAACGCGTATGATAGGCTAAGGAGATCGGGCGTTGATGAAATCTACGTTTTAAGAACTGTACCGCCATTGAGCAAGGCAACGTATGTGAGTCCCGCTAAGCTGGTAGCAGAGCATATTCAAAAGCTTCTCACGTGAGAGGGGCATGAAGCTGTACCTCATGCTATCTGGTGAACATAGAACACTACCACTTTCAGAGGCCCTAGCTATAGCTAAGGCTGAAGGTATTCCCTTAAAGGTGCTCGTACATCTCGACCAGGTGTTGCTAGTTGATGCGGAACCTACATACCTTAAACTCTTAAGAGTTAGGGCATCCCTAGTTAAGTACGCAGGTGTTCTAATTGATGTTATTGAGATTGATAGGGGCGGAGATGCTGCTAAGATTGTTAGGGCTGTAAACCACCTTAGTGTAAGAGATGTCGTGTTCAAGAGGGTTAAGGAGTACTCCCCACGGCTAAGCTATGAGGACGTGGTTTCATGCGCTAGACGCAGTCTTAGGCGTTCAGGAAGTGGGGGTGAGGTTATTGACGTAATCCTCACGGAGGGTGTTGCTGTAGTAGGTTTAAGGAGGTTTGAAAGAGACTTAAGCTCTTTTAGGGCTAGAGACCCGCAAAACAGACCAGTATACAGGCCCGGAACGCTTACCTCGGTCATGTCTAGAGTACTCGTTAATTTGAGCAGGGTAAGCATTTTAAGGGATAGCGTATTCCTAGATCCCTTCTGCGGGATCGGGGGTTTACTACTTGAGGCATGCTCTATAGGTGTTAGCAGCTACCTAGGTATCGATATAAACAGCGATTATGTTCGTGGAGCGCGAGAGAACTTAACGCATTATGGATGTATACCTAGCGTCGTTTCAGGGGATGCCTGCAGCTTGCCAATAGCGGTAGGGAGAGTTGACGCTATTGGGACGGACCCCCCTTACGGGAGGATGACCAGAGTTTCGGGTAGGTCAAGCATAAAGGAATTGATGAAGTCCTTCCTTGTGAGCGCCGGCAAGGTTTTAAAGAAGAATTCTTATATGGCTTTCGCCCAGCTAAAGGACGCCCTTAGCAGCTATGAGGTAGAGGACCTCGGCTTTAAAGTTATTGAGAAACACAGGAACTGGGTACATGGCTCGCTAACACGCGATATCTACGTGGTGGTGAAGTCTTGAACCCAATAAAGGTAGTATTCCTTGGAAGTAGGGGGCCGACTGCAGGAGATGACGACATGCCCGGAGTGTTAATAAGCTATGGGAAGCACCTAGTACTTATTGATGCGAGCGAGGGGATACAAAAGAGGATAGCCATAGCTGGCTATAGCATAGTTAAGGTTAGTAAAATACTGATTACCCACCTTCACGGCGACCACATCTTAGGCCTCATACCTCTCCTTCAGTCCATGTCGTTGAGCGGTGTTAAGGAGGACGTAGATGTGGTAGGCCCGCCGGGAATTTCAAGCTACCTAGATGCTAACTTCAATAAGCTCTTCTTTAAGCCTTCGTTCAACCTGCATGTTAAGGAGGTACTTAATGAGTGCTTTAAGTTAGCTCACGGCATGACAGCTTACGCGTTCCCCCTAGATCACGGCATACCGACGGTAGCCTTTAACATCAACATAAATGGGAAATCAATTGCCTACGTCTCAGATACTAAACCTAGCTACGACTACATGCATTACCTAGAGAGCCCCGACCTCTTAATTCACGACGCTGCATTCTCAAGCGAGCTAAGGAGCTTAGCTATTAAGTACGGTCACTCAACAGCTAGAGATGCTGCGGAAATCGCTGCTAAATCTAACGCTAAGCTCCTCATACTTTACCATATATCACCAAGATACAGGAACGTGGATACGCTGTTAAATGAGGCTAGAGCTATCTTTAGGAACACATATGTTGCTGAGAAGTTCCTTAAAGTACTTATTAAGTGAGGACATTACACGCTAGGAATACCTCTCTCCCACAATGGCCTCCCCCTCGACGTTTTAGGGGCGAGCCAGTCGATAATGTCTTTCAGCTTACCGCTTACTATAGCTATGGTTATTGGCCCTAGAGGGGACTCATCATCATAGGTAATAAATGATACATGTCCAGCGTAGGCACTCTGCTTGTGGAGCTTTATGACTAGCGTGCTCCCCTTAGCTGATGCAAGCATGACCTTTCTAGCAGCATCAAGTATCCTATCATGGCGCAAGACCTCATGAAATCTAGCAAGAGACTTAATATCTCTGCTCTCACCAACTACTAGCAACTCATTACTAGGGGTCTCAACAACCTTTAGATCCTTGCTATCTATCCCAACGACATTAAGTATAGACCTCTTAACCTTACTAACGTCTTCAGTGGGCCTTACCTCAGCTTCAACCCTTAGCAAGAACATTCCTTACCTCCTCCTTCACCCTCCTCAAGGCTTCACTCTTTATAGAGCTTAAATCCATGCCTTCATTGACCAGCATTATATCCGCTAAAGCTATTACATTTCCAAGACCTAGCTCCAGCTCCTCCATATCCCTTCGTGCGAACTCACTCCACGTCTTTGGGTCATCCCTCCTCCCCCTACTTTTTAACCGCCTAAACCTCTCCTTAGGGGATGCATGTACCGCAACTACGATCACCATGGCATTCCTCCTAAACCTCTCCACTTCATAGATACTCCTAACGCCATCTACAACTACTACGGGGTTAGTAATAGTGTTGAGCCTCCTTAGAACGAGCTCAGCCACTGCTGCCTTGCCCAGCTCCTTCCTTAACTCCTTAGCGAACTTCATCATAGATCTGAGGTCTAGGGAATATCCCCTAGCTACCGCCTCATCCCTAACCACATCGCCCATACTTATTAATGGAGTCCCTAGAGCGCTAGCTATAGCCCTTGAGACCAGGGTTTTACCTGCACCAGGCATCCCTGTAACGCATATCAGGACCTTCACCTAAACCCCTCAATATTATAGTGGTTTAGCTTAAGGAATATTTAAGTATTTTTCCTTTGACTTTTTAATACGTTAAGTATGGGGTACCGGATTGTAATTCTAGGAGCAATAAGGATCGGTCTGAGCAATCAATCACTAACATCACTAAATGGGTAATACATGTAGCGTATTTAGAGGTCCCTATGTTTTGTGTTTAGAGTGGTAACAGTATCTACGGTGATCCCGTGCCAGTTATATTTAGGTGTAAATCATGTAAGGGCATTATATACGTCTTTAGAAAGGTCGGGCAGGACTGCTTCGGCCTCCCGTAGAGCACCTCGCCTTTACTTACCCCTAATGGGATCACCTTCTTAACTAATTCATCTATGCTCCTAGCTACGAACACTAGCTTCACGTGCTTACCCTCTACCCTAGACCTATTACTAAGTAAGGCGTCTGTAGGGGACGTATACCTTACCGGCTTTACTACGTACAGCCGACCATCATCGCCTACCCAGGGACCTATAGAGGTGGGTGAATCCACATACTTGTAGATAAAGGCTAGGGAGTTAGGCCCCATATGCGGGTAGGGACCTATGTGTATCCTGCTTACAGAGGTGTTGCAATTAAGGACGTCGAGGAATATCATAGCAATGGGTCCCTCATTACTCCAAGCTCTAACGTCTATAACCTTGAAATCGCTCTCCTTTAAAACATTGACACACTTTCTCCCCACTCTCCTTAACTCCCCCCACAGGACGTCCGGTGCTACACCATGTGCTACGCGATAGACAGCTATAACAGGGCACCTACCCGACTTTTTAACAGCATTACTCAGTTCGTCACTACTAAAGGCCTCTCTTCGAGGAAAGAAGTAGTCCCTTGAGGGATGCGTAAGGAAGAGCTTAGCTGCAAGTACTGCTGTCTCGAAGGATTTAAGGGATACCGCCGCCGCAGCATTTCTCCTAAGATCTACGGGGTCTGGGACTACTAAAGGTGTAACTCCGTGTAATTTATTATCTATCTCAGTGCCGTTAGTATCCTCTATAATGACTAACTGGGGGGGTTTCCAGGAAGCCATACTCTTAATGGAGTTAATAAAGGTGCCATATTTTATTATGAGAAGTTCGCAGAGGTATCCTGAGAAACCCGAGGTCTTGATCTCAGCTCCGTAAACACCTACCCCTTTAAGGAATTTCTTTAGTAACCTAACCTCGTCCTTCTGTTCATCCTTAAGCCTACTAACTACGTACTTTGTATGAAATGGAGTCCTATCAACAGCCGTCTTTATATCATTAATGTTAGTAGCCCAGTATGCTGGCACTATATCCGCACTATAAATCCTCCACGAAACATTGATGTATGGGTGTGAAGAGTACCGTAACTTAGCATTAAAACCTTTCATCGTAAGAGCATTCCTTAGGGGTCTAATAATATTCGTCTTTATCCAGCTATTGGTGATATCATCCTTCTTTACTAGTATAAAAATATCGAGGTCTGTCTCCCCCCCAATATTAGTATCCTTAGCTAGGGAGCCCTCGAGTTCAACCATGTATTCGTAGTCTATGCTTAGAGTATTCATAATAATATCCCTGATCCTATTGTACAGTGAATACGCCTCCTGGTTTTCACGCAGTCTAGGTCTTAGCAAGAGCTTTAGCTCCCCAAGCAGTTCGTTCAGCGTGCTTCCACTACTCACACTCATACCCCTTTAAGCTTAACGGTGTGAATGTCGATATACTCAGGCCCTTGAGGTTTAAGGATACTTCTCTTAAGAACTACCTTAGTTACCCTGCTCGTACCCACCAGGTCATCAGAGTGCGACATTATGAAGTCCCTTAAGCAGCTACCGCTAATCCTTCTCTTAACCCTAGCTATAGTTATGTGAGGGACGAACTCCTGGTGCTCTGGTCTCTTAATATCTCTTAAACAATCGTCTAGAACCCCTCTCAACGTCTTGAGCTCGCTAGCCCCTCCTTTAACGCCAACCCAAATTACCCTTGGCCTAGATAGGGAGGGAAACACCCCTACACCTCTTAGCTCCATAGTGAACTGGCTGTACTTAGAACATCTGTCTAGGCAGTTAATTATAGCCGGTACTAAGCTCTCACTAACCTCGCCAATAAACCTCAGGGTTAAGTGTATGTTCTCGTCTTCAACGCCCTTTATCTCCCTCTCCTTAGAGCACCCTAGGACTTCATCCCTTAACGCTATCACCCTCCTTAACACATCCTCATCCTCTATCTCGATAGCGATGAAGAGCCTCACCATACTAACCCCCGTAAGACTTCCCTGTACCTAAGGCTTAAAAACGTCTTTAAATACTTTAAGAAGGTAGGGGCCGTCGTCTAGCTTGGCTAGGATGCCAGCCTGGGGTGTAAACCCCGCACAGAGCGCTGGTGGTCCCGGGTTCAAATCCCGGCGGCCCCACTAACTTCCGTTATCACCCCTAACTTCTTAAGAACCTCAATAGCCCTCCTTACACCATCCTCCACACTCTCGGCGGATACATTAACAATGAAGTTAGTACCCTTTAACTTGAATCGAAACCTCCTCTTACCCCCATAGACGTACTCCTCAACGAGTTCAAGCTCTAGCGACTTAGCGCCCACTAGCTCCACCGTACTAATTTACTCGCGATAAAGCTTTAAGAGGATACCCCTGAGAGACATGCTGTAGTTGTCCTAGCTACTGCACAGCATTAAGGCATCTTCCATAACAACGCCCCAAATCATAGGAACGGTTACTGACACCCACATAGATGGATTTAAAAGATCTATAAAGAACGTTTCTAGGGGTAGCGTGGGTAGGGCTGGTAACGAGTTAGAGGAGTTGGAAGTAGCCATACTGAGGTTGCTAGAAACCTTAGAGGTAGGTAGCTTTAAGGATTTAGCGGAGGGGCTTGAGAGAGAAGGCTACGTTATAAATAGGTTAGTACTTAGAAAGGTTATCTCTGACATGTTAAGAAGTGGTGTAATCGTTAAGGATAAGCATCCGTCTAAACCTAGGTTTATCTACAGAGCAGCATCTAAGCCCTAGGTGCTATCCAAATATTTATTCTCGACCCATCCTCCATGTTCATTGAGATCTTCAGGGGTAGCCCCGAGCCGAACTCAAGTGTGATGAGGTCAGTTACATCGAATGCTGGAACGACCGCTCTAAGCATATCTACATCGTATTTACTTGAAGCTGTTGACTCCTTAGATTCAAGGCTATAGAGGGGTTTATCCATTGTTAAAATTTCCTTAAACATCCTGCCCTCAGATTTCACCGTAGCCTCTATAAAGCCTTCCTTATACGTAAGCTCTAGTTCCTCACCAATAATCTTCGAATCCCTTATAAGCTTCTTAAGATCCTCACTAGCTATTTGAAGTCTCACCGGTAAGTCTAGCTGAAGAGACTGAATGAGCTCCCTACCAGCCTCACTCAACTCCACCTCAAAAAATCTCTCAGTGCCCGTCCTCGCATTCACCAACACCACCCTCATAGTCCTTGAACCCTCCTCGTACACCAGCGTAACGCTATCCCTTTTAGTCGCCCTTCTAGCTACCTTAAGGAACTGATCCCTAGACGCCGTTATGGAGGTTTCAGAGGTGCAGTCAAAGGACTCAAAAGCGCTCCGCGGCATTACTACCTCTATCAAGATGTTCTTATCGGGACTAAGAGACCTTATTAAGAACTCATCTAAAGAAACCTTAATTGGAACCTCATCAAGGGGTTTTAAAACACCGAGCATCATCTTCTTGAAAACACTTCCATCAGGATACGTAACCCTGAACACTTAAGCCCCCTTATATCTCTTCACTCAGGGGTTTTTGAGTATTTTAAACATTAATTTAAGCTTAGATGCTTAGTAAAGTAGGGTGCAGGATAGTGACGTTAAAGATAACTAAAGACTTCACGGGGTACATACACGTGGAAGGAGATATTGACGTGTTGGTAAGGTTCCTTAAGTGCCTTAGCAAAAGCTTTGGTGAAAGCGATGACATTAGCGACACTTTAAGGATCCTTAATAACTTTGACGTGTTTTACTCGATGCTTAAAAGAAAATTTAAAGATTACATAGCACCTAGAAAGAGCGAGCGTGACCTAATCCATGGAAAAGTTGTGGTAGATAAGGTAAAGCTTATCAGGAATGCTGAAAGGAGGGCTATCATAGTGCTCGATAAGAGGGTGAGTCAGAGAGCTATAATCAACTTGCTTAAGGAGACGAACTTAGAGTTCGTGGCCTCCAATATATGAGTCATCTCTTCCTTTTCCTCTTAGACCTCCTCTCCTTAACTCTAGGAAGGCTTCTCAACTTACTTATCTCGGTACTTGCCTCCTCAACACCTATAGCACCGCTCGCTGCTAGTATGAGGAGGTCGCTAACCTTTAACATAGTCTCAAGCTGACCTACGTTTATTGTAGCTGTCACAGCCTCCTCAACCTCTGTCGGTATGTACTCCTCCGGTTTCTCCTCAGACTCCTCCTTAACCTCCTCAAGAACCTCCTCAGCTACCTCCTTTTCCTCAGCTACCTCCTCACGCAAAAAGATCCCGCCTTACACGTAATACCTATTTAAAATATAAGTTTTAATGTGGTAAACAACGTTATTACCTCTAAGCCAGGCCAGCGCCTCAAAGTTGGGAAGCCTTGGTAGCTCCTCACGGATAAGCCTAAACATGCTTTGCACACCACCAGATACAACCTTAGCTATGTAGGAAGCACCGGTAGCTTCAGCTAGGGAGAAGGAGATAACTACCTTAGCATTCGTTAAAGCAGAAGTGTCTAGGCGTAAGGGATCCTGCGATATCACGACAACAGCAACACCAAACTTCCTCCCCTCACACAGCATCCTAGCTAAGGTCGACCTCCTACCCTTACCTAAATACCTATGGGCCTCCTCAACAACTAGTAGTACGGTACCTCCATACCTTTTAACAGCGTAGAAGAGCATTTCAAGGGCTGTCTCAACGTACACCCTAGATAAGGACTCGCTCTCAATAACGCTTAAATCGATTACTGAGACACCGCTAATGAGGTCTTCAGGCCTCACCCAGTAGGTTACCTCCCTCTTAAACCTAAGCATCCTTATGTATGGAATCAACGATCTATATACGTCCCTAGCGAACTCAAGCGAATCCTTAGCCCCCGAACTAGAACCTACTATAGCTTTTGTAAGAGCCTCCTCTAGGCTATCTAACGTTGGGTTATCAACTCTCCTATAAAGCTCTAGCACTATCTTCTGGAGAGCTGATCTCTGAATGTTACCGAGCCTGAATGACGATGCTATAAGGTCTGCGACTTCCTTAGCCCTAACACTAGGCTCCTTATCAAGTCTGTCAAGAATATTCACGGGGTTCTCAACAGGGGTGAAGACCTTAGCCCCGCTAATACCTCTGTACTCACCATGTGTATCGATGATTAGGATAGCCCCACCTAGCTTCTCAGCGACTTGTTTAACTATAGCCTTACCTAACATGGACTTCCCGCTCCCTGACGCCCCAACAATAACTATGTGGTTGTTCTCACCGTGCTTGAAAGGAACCTCTAGGACCTTTCCTGGCGCTTTACGCCACCTGCCTTTACTAAGGACCTTAATAACTCTACCTAACACTACCCCCTCCCCGGCTGCTACGGGCTCCCCTCCCCTAACGTCTATTAGGGTGAGGGCTAGGGGTAGTGAGAGAGGTATGAATGTTAGCACAGCGGACCACACGTAGACAAGCCCTGGACTTGATAAAGCTCTATCAGCGTTAGTTAAGGCGATTAAGAAGAAGGTAGCAACTATGGTGAATACGTAGAGGATCGTGGCGGAGTCATTAAGAGGTTTTACGTTGATTAAGGGTAGCACTACGTGTAGTAGCCCGAGTTTAAGCGTTAATGGGATGCCTAAGTACTTAAGGCCGTAGTACAGCAATGATGTATTTATTATAGTAAAGCCCAGCAAGCCTGCTAGGGCTATGAACACGTTGCTACTTAAGCTCCTGTAGCTCTTCCCGATACCACGCGGTATTCTCAGGGACTTAAAGAATGAGGACCCTATCAGGAACGTTATAGAGTATACTAGGAGGTACAGCGTGAATAGCTCACGGATAAACTCCCTACTCATGCTCCTTGTATCTAGAACGACTGCTAGGCTAGCTATGAATATTAGCTCAGCTACGGCGATCCTAATACTACCAGATCTTCCACCCACATACCCAGCAATCCCCACTAAGACGTAAGTGAGTATGGTGCCGAGAGCTAGCGTTGGTAGGCCTTCATGGGCTAACTGAACTATAAGAATCGCCACTAAGGCGTTAACTACGGTCAGCGCTAACGATACAGCTAGCTCTCCCTTCTTAGCCGTATCTCCGTACATTACCTTTCAATATAAAATTACGGTATTAAAGCTGTAAAAATTACTTGTCTTAGTGATACCTGGTGGGAAGGGTAAGACGACTTAGTGCTGACGTGGTCGAGATACTGAGGAACTTAGGGTTCAGCACCCTCACCGAGATTCAGAGGAGAGCTATCCCTAAGGTCCTAGGAGGTCGCCACGTCATAATTATAGCACCCACAGGGAGCGGGAAGACAGAGGCTGCTTTCCTACCTGTAGTTAATGAGATCACCTGTAATAGATTAAAGCCTATAGCTGCTCTTTACATAACACCTCTAAGAGCTCTTAATAGGGACATATTTAGAAGGCTTAAAGAATTCGCTAGTAAGTTGAATATTCAGGTAGAGGTGAGGCATGGAGATACCACGCAGAGGAGGCGAAGGCTGATCAGGGAGAAGCCTCCCCACGTCTTAATAACCACCCCTGAAACTCTCTCGCTTATCTTGGTGGATAAGGCCCTAAGAACTCACCTTAGAAATGTAAGGTACGTAATTATTGATGAATTCCACGATGTGCTATCTAGTAAGAGGGGCTCACACCTCCTCGCAGATCTTGAGAGGCTTAGGAGGGTTGCAAGAAGCTTTCAACGCATAGCCCTCTCAGCAAGCATAGGGGACGTTAACCTAGTTAAGGAGGCCTTAGCACCTTCTTCAGTAGTTGATGAGGCAGTGCTAAGTACTGTTAGGAAAGCTAACATAGTTGTTAAAGCTCCTGGACTCTATGGAGGTAAGTTTCTTGATAAGGTCGATCTAATATCGTCCTTAATCAGGGACTACGGTAGTACGATAATATTCACTAATACACGTAACGAGGCAGAATGGCTCGGCTCTAAGATCTTAACAAAGGGTTTTAACGTCTCCGTACATCATGGAAGCCTCTCAAGAGTTGAGAGAGAGGAGGTTGAAAGGAGGTTGAGAAGTGGGAAGGTAAGTGCTGTTATAGCCACCTCAAGCCTTGAGTTGGGGATCGATGTAGGTCACGTTAAGGGGGTAATTCAGGTATCGTCGCCTAGACAAGCTATTAAACTCCTTCAGAGGGTTGGTAGGTCGATGCATAGAGTTGGACTGGAGGCTAGGGGGGTTATAGTAACTGACCCTATGGTCGACGATATCTTAGAGTCCCTAGTTATCGCGAGAAGGGCTATAAGTGGGGACCTAGAAGGTCTTACCCCGTACTTGAAGCCTCTTGATGTACTGGCCCACGTAGTTGTGGGCATGGGGTTGGAGGGCGCGTCGTTTAAGGATGTGTATGAGACATTAACACGAAGTTACCCCTTTAGGGACCTTAGTGAGGAAGACTTAAGTAAGGTGGTCGAGCTGCTCGTTAAGCTCGGGTATGTAAGGTTTAATAAGGGCTTAATCTCAACTACGGGGAGGGGAAGGCTTTATTATTTAAGGAGGACAATGATAGTTGACACATCCCGGTACTCCGTAATAGATGCCGTCAGCAGGACCTACTTAGGTGACTTAGACGAAGAGTTCGTTGCTACATCGCTAAGCGTCGACTCACTCATAGTGCTTGCTGGAAGGGTCTGGAGGGTGCTGAGTATAGATGGAGATGCCTTTAAGGTGTTCGTTGAGCCCGCCTCTGAGGAGGAGGCGTTCATACCTACATGGCTTGGCGAGACAATACCTGTTGAGTACCTAGTAGCGAGGGAGGTTTGTGCTTTAAGGAGGTTGATAGCTGAGAACCGTATACCTAACCACTACCTTAAGCTGGTAGAGAGGAACACCTTATCTTACGCGATAGATGCCATAAGTAAGCATGTGAAGAAGGGCTTCCATATTCCGTAGACGTTAATGAATTAGCTAACATGGTTGTTCAAGTACTTCGCGACCTCACCTCCTCTAGCAAGGCGGACTTGGTGTTAAGTATTGAGGACTCATTAAAAGGCTCACCGCTGCATGGGTACGTAGCCTATAGGGTTCTAAGCAGGCTAGGAATAATACCTAAGAACGCGCCCATGAACATTATTAAGACTATCATTAGGAGATATGCTCAGGAAGAGGTCATTCGTAAAGAGATTATAAACGAACTAGTTACTAAGTACCTTGACGTAAGCGCCTTACTGAGCTACTTAAGGGGTATCGCCTCAGGTAGGGTGGGGGTTAGGACTATCATTACCTCTACGCCATCACCGCTAGCTGAGGAGGGCGCTAAGCCTCCTGGGGGCGGGAGGGTAAGGTTTAGTGCCTTACCTAAAAGCGTAATAGCTGCACTTATGAAGAAGAGGCTATACTCAAGGGAGGTAGATCTCGTGTGTATGGTCTGTAAGCACCTATGGAGGGCTAGGATAGATGAGTTACCGGATAAGGTTAGGTGCCCTAAATGCGTGAGCGCTGGTAGGAACTACAGGTTCGTTCTTAATGAAGATGAGAAGGAGATTTTCGAGAAGCTCTTAGATACAGCGAAGCTTACCCTGGTATATGGCAGGAAAGCTATTATAGCCCTTAACGCACATGGTGTGGGCCCCGCTTCAGCGAAGAGAGTATTGAATATTGAAGATGAGGAGGAGTTCCTCTACACGCTCTATCAGCTTGAGAGACAGTACTTAAGGACGAGGAGGTTCTGGAGGGACTGAGTACGCCTGGCTAGCTTTATATAACCTAGTAAACACATTATGACTGGCTGAGGTAATGCCCTGGTCAGTAATTAACATATTAAGAAAGAACCCCGATTTAATGCGCTGGAACATGCTACGCAGGTTTAAAGACCCGCGCATTGTTGATGAGTTCGTTAGGGCTGACAGGGAGTGGCGGAGGATACAGAGGGAGCTCAACGAGTTAAGGCATAAGCATAACCTAATTAGTTCGGAGATACCTAGGCTACCGCAGGATCTGAGAAGTAAGAGGATTAAGGAGGCTAGGGAGCTCCTTGGCATTATTAAAGAGCATGAAAGGAGGTTGAAGGAGGTGGGTAAGTATAGGGATAGGCTGTTAAGTGCGATGCCGAGCATCCTGCACAAGGAGGTGCCTGTAGGGCCTAACGAGCTATTCAACAGGGTCGTTAGGGTGTGGGGTAGGGCCAGGGTTCAGAGAAGGCATTTAAGATTATTCCTATCAGAGACCCTAGCAAAGGGCTTCAGGATGGACTACGAAATAATAGACTACGAAGTCATGGGGCATGCCGATGTTCTTGAGAAGGTGTTAAAGCTGGGGAACACTTTAAAGGCTGGTAAGGTTTCTGGCTCGAGGTTCTACTACCTCCTCGACGACATCGTTTGGCTGGACTTCGCCCTCCTCATGTACGCCGTTGACTACCTAACGAGGAAGAGGTTTAGGTTGGTGCTACCGCCTTACATGCTAAAGGGTAAGTACATGGCCGCGGTAGAGGAGCTTGAAGCTTTTAAAGACGCCCTATATAAGATTGAGGACGAGGACTTATACCTCATAGCAACTGCTGAGCACCCTCTTGCAGCGTTTAGGGCGGATGAGGTGATACCGGAGGAGGAGCTCCCGCTTCTCTACGTAGGCATTAGCCCCTGCTTTAGGAAGGAGGCTGGTGCTGCTAGTAGGGATATTAAGGGTATTTTCAGGGTTCACCAATTCCATAAGGTTGAGCAGTTCGCATTCACGTTGCCCGAGCAGAGCTGGGAGATCTTTAACCAGCTAATAAAGAACGCTGAGGAGCTCTACCGAGGATTAGGCGTGCCCTACAGGGTTGTCAACATAGCTTCCGGCGAGTTAAACCTGAGGGCTGCCATGAAGTACGACCTAGAGGCTTGGTACCCCGCTCAAGGTAGGTTTAGAGAGTTAGTTAGCTGTAGCAACGTCCTGGATTGGCAGGCTTACAGACTCAACATTAAGTATTTAAGGAGGAAAGGAATGGTTAGAGACTACATCCACATGCTTAACTCTACAGCAATAGCTAGCACCAGAACCATAACTGCTCTACTAGAGAACTTCCAAAAACCCGATGGAGCTATCGAGATACCTAAGATTCTGAGGAAGTATTTAGAGCTGTTTAAGGAGGCACCAAAAGATTACATCCTCCCTAAAAGTAGCTAGAGGAGCTCTAAATACACACTGAACACTAATAGGTTGGATCCGAGAGGACCCAACGAAACACCGAGTAAGGCCGTACTTAAGCCTTAACGTACTGCAGCTCACCCTACAAGGGAAATATAAGCCTCCTTAAGTGATCCCACACATTAGGTTTAGGCTTCTCACCTTCAACTTTCACTTCACCACATATGGCCCTAAACATCATTAAGGTTAGCTCATCGCTTACATCGGCCCTAGGTAGGTTTTTAGCCTTGTGGAGAAGTATGTTTAATTCTTCATCGCTAGCATAATTGAGAGGGATACCTCTAAAACCCCCATTCCTCCATCTCTCGTAGAGATTTTGAAGGATTTCTTGAACCTCATCATCTGAGTAGAAACTAACCTTCCTCCACGGATCTCTGCTCATGTCTATCAACTCTATTATCTCGTTAATCCTTTTGCTCCTGGTATCCACGCTTACCGCCATAATTATATAAGGCTTAAATAAGTTAATATTTATGATGAAGTGTGAGCGTTGATAGGAGGGTATTAACGTTTTTGAGGAATAACCCTGGCTCAACCCCTAGGGAGATAGCTGACGCATTAGGGCTCTCAATAAATACCGTTAGGGTCGCTATAGCGAGGCTGAGGGAGGCTGGATTCATTATGAGGTCCTCTAGAGGGGGATATGTAGCTAAGGTTGTAGCACCATCATCGCTATTAGAGGAGGGACATCAGTGGGATAGAGGGGCTGAGATATCGGGGACCGATACCTTAAGCGAGCTTAGGGAGGAAATAGCTAGTCTTGCTAAGGATGTTAACTATATTAAGAAGAGGTTGGAGAGGATGGAGACCGAGATAAACATAATTAAGAAAGCCCTTCAGAGCTCCCTTAAGCAATCAAGGGCAGACTTGTGCAGGACTGCTAGAGAGGAGGATAAACTGCTAGCTGAGCTAAGGTCTAGGATGGTGATACCCATCAATGAAGCGAAGCAGTTAACGAGCAAGCCATTGGAGACATATGTTGTTAAGAGAGACTTAGTGCTTGTCTCAAAGTACACAGTTCTACGAAGCTTCTATGAGGAGTTTAAGAAGAAGTTCCCAATTAAGTTAAACGAGGTTAAACGCCTCTCCGCTGCTGAGAAGGGGTTGCTGGATGCCATGATCAAGGACGGAATGGTTTACCTCCATGGAGGTAGGGAGTACAGGCTTATCGAGTAAGACATAGCTAAAACTGATCTTAAATGGGTTACGGTCTTACTAAGGAACCCTTAACCTCCCTCACAAAATCCCTTTCACTCCTTAGTAAGTTGAGAAGTCTCCTAACGTGTACCTTGCTAAGACCTGTGTTGCTAGATATAGCGTTTAGCGACCAGTAACTACTGTTAAGGAGGGCTAGCGTTAGTAGCGCTAATGCTAGCTTAGCTCTCTCAGTTCTTGAGGAGAGCCTGGGATACTTACTCATTATTTTCAATACTGTTTTAACGTTGCTATCATTGAGCAGCTCTTCATTGAATGGTCTTTTAAGAATCTTAACATGGGGCCCTCCCTTCGTAGCGTATTCCATGAATGCTTCATTATCAATAAACACGTTACTTAGCTTCTTAACCCTGCTTAGGAGTTTAAGGTACTTCATTGTTACTGGTTTAGGTTTTAAAGCTCTTGAAGTCCTCTTAGGGGCTTGAGCGATACTTAAGGTCTCCTGATTTGTTAAACGATCGTAGTAGTAAATCCTATCTACAACGGAACCGCATCTAACACATATAACCTCCCCCCTCTCATAGTCCCAGAATAGCTCCCTCGATCTGCAGTACGGGCACAGCATATTACATCGTAATCCATAGACCAGGTATTATTAGTTATGAATTATGAGAACATGTATCCATGGAGCCCCAGACCCTTAGGTGAAACTTTTTTCCCTGGAAGAACTCATTACCAGGGCTAGTGTTGAAGCTCGGTTTCCTGGTAAACCCAATAGCTGGTATGGGGGGCTCAGTAGGGCTTAAGGGCACCGATGGGGAGCTATACTTCCTTGCCTTACAGAGAGGGGCTGCTCCCGTTGCTCCTAAGAGGGCTAGGAGGTTCTTGAAAAAGCTCTCCGAGCTAGGCTTCAACAGCACTATAGTAGCTGCGAACAACGTAATGGGCTGCAACTACCTTAACAGCTTTAAAGGTAGCTTAAGGTACTGTTGTGTTGACATCCCCTTAAGCAACATCACCAGTAGGGAGGACACGACTCAGGTAGCGAAGATATTTATGAGAGAGGGAGTTGACATCATAGCGTTTGTTGGAGGGGATGGCACTGCTAGGGATATATACGATGCAGTAAACTCTGAGGTTCCCTTAATAGGTGTTCCAGCAGGGGTTAAGATGTACTCAGGTGTGTTCGCTGCATCCCCAGAAGCTGCAGCTCTGGTGATTAAGGACTTCGAAGACCGTTCCGTAGGTCTCGACCTTGTAGAGATAGCTGACGCTAATGAGGAGTTAATAGCTTTAGGGAGATTATCTATTAGAATTTACGGTTACGTTAAGTCACCCCGTGAAAAAATCTTAACCATTCCCTCAAAGGATCTTAGCTACTCAAGCGATTACGGTGAGAAGGAGGAGGTAGCCCAATACTTCATCGAGGAGTACATGAGGAGTGACACGCTATATCTACTAGGCCCGGGAAGTACTGTAAAGGCGATCACAGATCTACTAGGAGTTGAGAAGACCCTACTAGGAGTTGATGCCCTCTACGGGAGGAGGCTAGTAGGTAGGGACCTCGGCGAGAAGGAAATCATAGACCTCCTCAGCAAGTTTAAGAGAGTGGCTATTGTCGTGACCATTATTGGAGGTCAAGGCTATATCTTCGGGAGGGGGAATCAGCAATTCACCTCCAGGGTTATTAGGCGGGTTGGAAAGGAAAATATCTTCGTGATATCGCCTAGGAGCAAGATCTATAACCTTAGATACTTACTTATAGATACTGGCGATCCGAAACTCGACATTGAGATGTGCGGTTACTGGAGGGTCATTACAGGCTTTATGGAGGAGAAGGTAATTCTAGTGCTTCCAGCTTGCTGCCCCGAAGCATTCAAAGACATTAAAAAGTAGCTGCATTAACCCTTAAGCAACTTCCTATGCTCCTTTAACCTACCTATATACTTGTAGGTAGGTGCCATAGTTCGTGGGTGGTTAGCAGGTAGCGGGTCTAGCCTCTTAATAGATGTGTTCTGAGGTGCTCTCCTAAGGGATTCAGGAGCGCTATACGCCTGCCTAACTATGCCCTTATACGCTTCTACCAGGGAATCTATGTACTCCTTGCTCTCGCTCTCAGTTAGCTCAACCATGTGGGCCTCTGGTACTATTAGGGGGAAGTATATAGTTGGTGCATGGAACCCCCTATCAAGCAAAGCCTTCGCTATATCCTCAGCTGTGACTCCCGTATCCCTATGAAGCTTATTAAAGCTTAGCACAACCTCATGCTTCCTCCAGCGATCCCTACCATACACTAGGTCAACACCAGGCAGCTTAGTGACCTCCTTCATAAAGTAGTTAGTGTTAAGGACTGAGATCTCGGCCACCTCCCTTACCCTAGGGCCTAGGCAGGCTAGGTATATGAAGGACTTAATGATAGGCACTATATTGCCGTAAAACCACGAGACCCTCCCTATGCTTCTCCTAACATCGTACTTAAAGTAAAACCTCCTTCCATCGTAATCAACTATGGGAGCAGGTACGTAATCCTTTAAAACACCCTTAGCGCACACAGCACCAGCTCCAGGGCCTCCCCCACCATGAGGGGCAGCGAAGGTCTTATGTAGGTTAATATGGACTACATCAAAGCCCATGTCCCCCGGCCTAGCTATCCCGAGGATCCCGTTTAGGTTGGCGCCATCATAGTACAGGAGCCCTCCAGCTTTATGAACAATATCCGATATCTCCAGTATCCTTGATTCAAAGAGCCCTAAGGTGCTGGGGTTTGTCAGCATGATCCCCGCAGTTCTATTGCTAATAGATGCCCTTAAAGCGTCAACATCCGTATCACCATTAGGATCCGTAGGGATCTTCACCACTTTAAAGCCAGCCATAACAGCGCTAGCGGGGTTGGAGCCGTGGGCGCTGTCTGGAATCAGCATTTCATTACGATCCAGCTCCCCCCTATCCTCGTGGTACTTCCTAATCATTAAAGCACCAGCTAGCTCCCCTGAAGCCCCTGCAGGTGGTTGCAGGGAGCATACATCGGTACCTGTAATTTCTTTAAGCCAGGTCTGCATTAAGTACAGTATTCTCAGTAAGCCCTGTATGGTGCTCTCATCCTGGTATGGATGTATGAAGCATACGGAGTCCCTTCCAGCTATATCCTCGGACACCTTCGGGTTGTACTTCATGGTACATGAGCCAAGGGGTACTGACCCTACATCGATACCGTAGCTCATCTGCGATAGCCTTGTAAAGTGCCTTACGACCTCTACCTCACTTAAACTAGGTATTAAAGGGCCTGTCTTCCTTAAGTACTCTCCAGGGATGTCATTGATAGCGTCTAAGAACTCCTGTCTAAATTCATCATCTACTAAAAGTCCCTGCTTGCTATGCTTACCCACCTCAAATATGAGGGGCTCATCCCATTTAGCCTGCTTATACATCCAACCCACCCCCCGACGTTATTTCACTTAGTGAGGTAGCTAGCATGTCTATGTCGCGCCTTGTGTGGAGCTCGGTTACGCATATAAGGCATCCCTCCTTTAACTCTTTATAAAACCTACCTAATGCTGGCCCTATATGAATACCCATACCTAGTAACTTCTTTATGACATCACTAGCTCTCCTAAACCTCTTAAAACCTATAGGTAGCTCCCTAAAGAATGCCCTGTTGCTGAATAGAGGCGCTCTAATATCATCAATAGCTGATAGCTTCTTAAGTGCATACCGAGTTCTCCCTAAGATGGCTTGGCCGATCCTCTTAAATCCCTCTGAACCTAAGAGCGAAGTATATATCGCTGCTGCAATAGCCATTAAGTTAGAGTTCGTGGTTATATTTGATGTAGCTCTCTCCCTCCTTATGTGCTGCTCACGGGTCTGCAGGATCATCATGTAGCCCAGCTCGTCACCATCGATAGTTGTTGTAGCACCGATGAGCCTGCCGGGAAGCTGTCTCAACATAGCCCTATCCTCCTTAATTCCTAGTATTCCAGCTGACGGCCCCCCGAAGTTAAGTCCAGCACCAAGGGGTTGAGTATCGCCAACAACTATATCAGCACCCAGCCTCCCCGGGGGCTCTAAAACACCTAAGGCTATAGGGTTTGAGAAAACTATCGCTAAAGCACCAGCCCTATGTGCTTCCTCTATTACATCTTTGGTAACGCTTTCAACGATACCAAAGAAGTTTGGGTACTCAATGTAAACAGCGGCTACATCGCTATTAAGGAGTGATTTAAGCTTATTAAGGCTTACCTCGCCGGTCTCTCTATCGTAACCTACCTCTACAGCAGTAGCCCCGGTACCTCTCAACCACGTCTTAATTACCTCCCTTACCTCGGGGTGGGATGTCTTTGATATCAACACCTTCCTCCTACCCCTCTTAACCCTTAGAGCCATCCTAACGGCTTCAGCGGCTGCTGTGCTACCGTTGTATAGCGACGCGTTAACCACGTCGACGGCGTAGAGCTCCGCCATTAAGCTCTGGTACTCGAAGATCGATTGCAGAAGGCCTTGGGCAACCTCTGGCTGGTACGGGGTATATGCGGTATAGAACTCGGCCCTAGATATTAACGCCTTAACTGCTGCGGGTACGTAGTGGGCGCAGAACCCGCCGCCAATAAATGGTGGCGGGGATTTAAACACCTTATCCCCCGATGTTATTTCCTCAAACTTCCTAACAACTTCGTACTCCGTTAGGCTGCGATTAAAACCTATGTTAAGGGGTCCCTTAAGTATCAAGCTACGCGGTACGTCGCTGAAAAGCTCCATAATATCTGAGATGCCTAGATGCTTCATCATCTCCCTCTTAACGTTCAGGGAGGAGTTAGGTATCCATGGATGCGGCATTAGCACCACTCAAATAAGTTCTAGTAGGCTGGGAATAAAAGGTAATCATTAATGTAGGGGAATAAACGTTATTATTAAAACCCTAGAACTAACATACCTGGTGGTTAATAACGGCGGCAGAGGTTCCTCTACTAGACATTCAAAGGAAGTATGGAGGTAATGTCGGCATATTTGCAGGCTGGTTAACATCTATGGACTACGGCAACCCGCTGGAAGAACACATTGCGACACGCACTAACGTAACGATATTTGACGTATCCCACATGGGTAGGTATGTAATAAGTGGGGGTAAGGTGGTCGAGTTCCTACAGAAGCTAGTTAGTAAGGATATTCTGAAGGTTAAGCGGGGGAGGATGAGTGGCCCTGTTTTACTGCTTAATGAAGAGGGGGGCATCATAGATGACGTAATGCTGTATAACGTTGGTGAGGAGAGGTGGTTTGCTGTAGTTAATGCGTCCAATGTTGAGAAGGACCTGAAGTGGATGATTTCCTGGAGGAACAAGCTTGGTTATACAAAGGCGGATGTAAACATAGAGGACGTAACTAGGAAGACCGCCCTCATAGCTATTCAAGGCCCTAAATCTCCTGAAATTATGGAGGCTCTCGGCGTTCCAGAGGCTAGAGAGTTAAAGATCCTTCAGTTCCTAAGCAGTCCATCGGTCCTAGGGAGGGAGGCTGTACTTATAAGTAGGTCTGGGTGGACTGGTGAGGAGGTTAGGTCTTACGGGTTTGAGGTATGGAGCGATGTAGAGTTAGGGAGGAGGGTGTTTGAAGAGTCTGTAAAGCTCGGGGCTAAGCCGTCTGGGTTAATAGCTAGAGACTCCTTAAGGCTTGAAATGGGCTACCTACTCATAGGTGCTGACATAGGTGAGGACTTTAACCCTATAGAGGCTAGGTACTGGCTCGCCCTAACCCTCGGTAAGGAGGGCTGCATAGGGTGCGATAAGGTCATGGAGATCTATAGGAGGGGTGTAGACCGTATTAGGGTCGGCATAAGGCTTAAAAAAGGTGTAAGGGCTATTCCAAGACACGGGAGTAAGATATTGGCTGACGGTCAAGTTGTTGGCGAGGTAACGAGCGGTGTCTTCTCACCATACCTAAATAGGGCTATAGGGATAGGGTATGTTAAGACCTCACACGCTTATATAGGCTTTAACCTAACTATTGTAGTTAGGGGGAAGGAGTATGTTGCAAAAATCGTTGACTTCCCCTTCATAGAGGTGAGGTAAGAATGGGAGATATAGTTGTGAAGACTAAGTTAGGTGAGTACTTAGTTAAGGACGGACTACTCTACACAAAAACGGATGAGTGGGTTAAGGTTGATGGCAGGAAGGCAGTGCTCGGTATAACGGACTTCGCCCAGAAGAAGTTAAGGTATATAGTTAGTGTTGAACTACCCGAGGTAGGGAGAGTTGTAAGGGCTAATGAGACTATAGCTACCTTAGAGTCCGTTAAAACGGTTGCTGATGTATACACACCGGTGAAGGGGAGAGTTGTAAGGGCTAATGAGGACCTCATAGAATCCCCTGATTTAATAAACAAGGACCCCTACGGTAAGGGCTGGATAGTGGAGCTGGAGCTATTAGGGGAACTAAGGGCTGAGGAGCTACTAACGCCGGAGCAGTATGCTGGGAAGATTAGAAGTGAGGAAGCCTAATTTTTCAGTAGGAGCCCCAAAACCTGCTTAACTTATAACTTCCTAAAGCTATATTACCATAGGCATAGATAATGAGGTACCTTAGACTGCCGCCTAAGATAAAGGTTTTAGAGGCGGCTGCGGCAATCGCTGATGGTAGAGTAAAGACTATTAGCGATAAACTGGCTGAGGTAACCTCATCTACTGGTGATAAAACGTATAAGGTCTTCGTAGACATTGATAGCAGGGAGGTCTGCAGTACTGATAACGGAACAGTTCTTAGGGGGTATGTAGGCTATCCCATACTCTCGGTGCTAATGCTTAAGGGGGTTCTCCACTACGATAGAAGAGTGGGTGAAGCCCTTAAGGGGATAAAGTGGAAGGAACTTAACGAGAGATTTAAGAAGTACAGCATCGTAGAGGAGCACGTAAAGAAGGTTGCCGAGGAGAGAGGTGTTAACCGGCATGAAGTAGATAGTTTTAAGGAGTCGGTCTATAATCAGGTAAAGAAACTCAAGTTTAAATTCATTAATGTATGCCTAGAGTAGCCACCTAAGCCGACGCAGCTGAGAGGTGACGCGGTGATGAGGGGAACACGCACGGTAAGGATAAGAAACGGATATAACGTGATCATGAGTCTCTACGCACCGTTTAGGTCCAGGATATACAGGTATAACTCCGAGATCAGGGATAGCGGTTACTACCTTAAACCAGTCCACCTAGTCTACAAAAGCATTGGAGGGAGAAGGGTCAAGTACGTATACTTCGGTCGTTACTGGTATAGGGTAGTTCGTAAGGGAGGTAGCATTAAGTGGATCTATGTAGGTAGAGATAAGCCCGACCCCCACCTCCCAGATCCTCCTTTAAGCCCCTTCGAGGGAATAGGTATTGCCATACTAGGAGATGATGCTGTAGTCGATGAGAAGACCTACATGGTTCTTAAGAAGATCGCTGACTTGCTCGGCTATAAAGGTAAGCTCCCCTAACTCCTATGGCCTTAAGAACTCCGGTCTCTCCCTAGCAACTTCCTTCCTCACCTTATTGATAAACTCCGCTAACTCCTCCTCGCTTGATAACAGTTTAATGAGCTCCCTGCTCAACTTCTTAAACGGTGGGCTCGGCCTACTTATCCTAT
>NJEF01000006.1 GCA_002255065.1 Desulfurococcales archaeon ex4484_204
GAGGTCAGGCTTTCCTGAGCAGGCGCTAACCGTTTAAACCTCGTTAGGAGTAGTAGTGGGGCATGTAATGGGTAGTGGTGCAGGGCGTCCTAAAGTGGGGGTTAGGCTACCTCCAGCTGTTGAGGAGAGGTTGAGGGCTGTTAGGGAGAGGATGGAGAGGATTAAGCACAAGGTAGTAGTGATGTCGGGTAAGGGGGGTGTTGGAAAGTCCTTTATTGCTTCAAGCCTAGCGCTAGCGCTAGCATCCCTTAACTACAGGGTTGGCTTAATGGACGTGGATTTCCACGGCCCCTCAGCACCTAAGATGCTCGGTATTAGGGGGAGGAGGCTCGTAGCTACTGGCGGGGGGATAGAGCCGGCTGTAGGGCCCTTAGGCATCCTGGTAATGTCCCTGGACTTCCTGCTACCAGAGGACGACACACCGGTGATATGGAGGGGGCCTATAAAGAGCACCGCCATAACCCAGTTCGTCTCAGACGTTAACTGGGGGGAGCTCGACTACCTGGTAATAGACATGCCCCCGGGGACGGGCGATGAAGCGATAACGGTTGCCCAGCAGCTGCCCCAGGTCGACGGAGCGGTGTTCGTAACAATACCCTCGGAGGTCTCCCTAATGGTTGTTGGGAGAACCATAGTTTTCGCTAGGAAGGTGGGTATAAGGCCCTTAGGGGTTATAGAGAACATGTCGGAGTTCTACTGTCCCGACACAGGGAGGACTTACAGGATCTTCGGTAGGGGGTCGGGCCGCCTAATAGCTGAGAAGTACGGTATTGAGTTCCTAGGCGAGATACCGCTGGACCCCAGGATAGCTGAGTCCAACGATAGGGGGGAGCCCTTCATCCTAAAATACCCGGACTCGGAGGCATCTAAGAGGATCTTTAAGGTAACGGAGAAGCTCGTAGCTATAGTTGAGGGTCAGGGAGGGGGGAAGTAGAGGGCTGCCCTTAATGCTGCACCCACCAGGTAGGTAGCTACTGCCGCACCTAGAGCGCCCATACCCATTAAGGCGGCCCTACCCCCTACAGGTACACCTGCAAGTATGGCGGTGAGCACCCCAGCGGAGAGCGCCATGATTACCGATAAAGCAATTGATACAGCCAGGGCTGTAACCACGCCCATACCTAAGTAGAACGGCGCTAGTAGCGTTGCGGATGCGGGTAGGTAGAGCATGCATGTAAGCCTTAACCTACTAATAGCCTCACCGGGCGCCTCCCGGTGCTTAAGCCTTAAGTACAGGTTCTTAAGGAGGTCCTTAGAGGTCGCGAGGGCCTCCCTAACGAAGCCCTCGGAGTACTCAGGTAGGCCTACCTCCTTCAACCTACTAACAACCTCCTCCACAACCTCGCTAGGCATTACCGAGACCCTCGCCGACGCCTCAACATCCCTAAGGGAGGACGCTTCCCTTAACGTCTTAGCCACTAAGTACGTGGTGAAGCACGTAGCGAAGAGGCCTGCGAGGAGAGCTACCGCCCCGCCCGCCCCAACAGCTAGTGCATCCTTAAAGACCCCGACGAGCCCGGAGATAGCTGACTCAACACCTATTACGGAGCACGCAGACCCGAGCACGACGTACTCTAAACCCCTAACGTCCTTATCAACCCTTAGCACGTCGCTCAGCATAGCTACCTCGTGCTTTATCTCATCAACTAGGAGCTCCCTCACCCTACCTCTAACCTCGCTCGGAGCCCTATCAGCTAGCTCAACGTATGTGGAGATCGCTGTGAGCTCCACTAGCTCGGATAGCTTAATAGCTATCCCATACCCGAACATCCTAATTAATGCCTTAGCAGCGAGAACCCTAAGCTTTAAGGTTAAAGACCTCCTCAACCTAACCCCGTAGAGGTCCCTAGCTACCTCCTCCCACAACCTAGCGTGGCCTAGCTCTATCCTAGCTAGCCCGTGAAACGTCTTCCTACCATACCTGGAGGCTATGTACTTGTAGACCTCGTAGGCGAATAGCTCCCTACACCACGCCTTCCTCAAATCCCCCAGCTTGAGAGATCGCATTACGTAGTTACCCCTTACTGTACTCCCCCACGAACACCTTGAAGCTGAAGAGGGCTGTGTGGTACCTACCGTCGTAGATCCCCGTCTTAACCCCCCTCCCCCTCAACACCCTGTCAACCTCCTCAGAGGTCATGGAGGCCGGGTCGTGCTTAAGCGAGCCAACGATGAAGTTGCACGCGTAGCTGAAGGAGGGTATCCAGCTCCAGTACTCCCTAACTATGGGGAACGCGTTCCTAACGTTGTTTAAAACCGTCCTATAGGTGTCGGGATAGAAGAACGAGTTACCTGCCTGCGTAACCATTAAGCCGTCCTCTTTAAGAACCCTCCTCACATCCCTATAGAACTCCCTCGAGTACAGGGACCTAGCCAGCTCGGAGCAGTAGGGGTCCGTTAAGTCTAAGACAACTACGTCGTACGACCCGTCCTTGGACCTGCGGACGAAGTCCTTTCCATCGCTTATAACCACCTCCGCCCTAGGGCTGTTAAAGGAGCCCTGATGCATGAAGTCCAGGTACTTCTTAGCTAGCTCCACCAGCTCCCCGTCTATGTCGACCATGACCGCTCTATCAACGGTTGAGTGCTTTAAAACCTCCCTCAGGGTAGCCCCTTCCCCACCACCTATGATAAGCACCCTCTCGGGCCCTGGGTGCGCAACCATGGCTGGGTGGACCAGGGTCTCGTGGTATATGAACTCATCCGCCTCGGACGACTGTATGTAGCCGTCCAGCACTAGGGCCCTGCCGAAGTCTTCTAGCTCAACTATCTGAACCTCCTGGTACTTCGTCCTAGTAACGAGGTGGACCGACTTAACCTTAGTTATGAGTAGAGAGCTGCGGGACACCGCCTCAATAATTGAGTAGCCCAGTATCAAGGATGAACCACCATCACTGAATACGCTCGAGGATTTTAAGGTGTTGTAGGTTAAGGCCCTACCTAAGGCAGGATACTTAATACCCTTAAACACGTGGTGGTTACGGTGCTTGAATGAATTGGTCAGCCTGTCACTACTGCTTCAGGACGCGGTCATGCTATTCATAGTCATAGACCCCGTAACCCTCGCTGTATACCTAGCTACGAAGGGGGCGGGGGGTGATGGCCTGGTTAGCAGGGAGGTTATTAAGGTGAGCGTTACCGCCGCTACAGCGATCCTCCTGCTATTCGCCGTCCTGGGAGACTTCATTATGAGGTACTTCAGCATAAGCGTTGAGGACTTCATGATAGCGCTGGGGGCGATGCTCGTTACGTTCTCAATAATGGACTTCCTAGGCATAACGCCATACGGCACTGCAGCCTACGTTAAGGACTACGCGGTAGTGCCCATCGCTACCCCCTTAATCGCTGGACCCGCAGCTATCTCAACGGTGATCTACGTGAAGTACGCGCACGGACTCATTAACTCCCTAGCCAGCATAGCCATCAACATGACCTTAACGTACGTAGTGCTAAGGTACAGCATGGGGATCTCTAAACTCCTAGGTAGGACGTGGTCAACGCTCATAGATAAGGTTGTAACGCTGATCCTTATAGCCCTCGGTATATCCCTCATAAGGCGTGGAGTGCTTAGTTTAGTAGAGGCGGTAGGTTAAGGCATGGAGCAGGGATTCCCCTACGAGGAGTTTAGGAGAGGGCAGAGGGAGTCGCTGACTAGGGTTGAGAGGAACTTAGGTAAGGTCATAGCGTTAAAGGCCCCAACAGGCTTCGGGAAGACCGTTGTAGCGATCCTATCACACAGTAAGGCCGATAGGGTTCTCTACGCTGTGAGGACACGCAACGAAATGTCCCCAGTTATTAAGGAGCTCGTAAGGGTTAGCTACCCATTCACCATAGTCTTTAGCGGTAGGAGGATGTGTCCCCTCCTTAAGGGGAGGAGCGTGCCCTCCGAGGACTTCTGGATAAACTGCAGGGTGTTGAGGAGTAGGGGTGTGTGCCCTTACTTCCAGAACCTGCCCAGGGTGAGCAGTAAGGAGGTGATGGGGATTATGGAGTCATCCCCTCCAGACCCCCACGCAATAGCTAGCAACATAGCTTCGATGCTGCAGGTCTGCCCCTTCTTCGTGCTAACGCAGCTAGTACGTAGGGCTAAGTTCGTTGTCGTTACGTACCCCTATCTCTTTAGAGACGACATATTCAGGATAGCTTTCCCGGACCTAGGCCTAGACGAGTTTTACGTCGTCGTTGACGAGGCCCACACCCTGCTTAACCCTCAATCCCTGTACGAAGAGGAGGTTAGCGAGAGGGTAATTAACGAGGCCCTTAAGGAGGTTAGGGCATTTAATGTTGGGGAGGAGGTGTGGAGCTACCTTAAGGGCTTACGGGAGGTCGTAGCTAGGGTTAGGTCGAGGATGCTTACAAGGGTGGATAAGTCCAGGGTATACCCCGGTGAGGGGACACTGTATCTAATTGAGGACGCGATCCTTGATGTAAGGCTTAAGAAGCTCAGGGAGTTCCTAAACAACCCAGGCGGTTTTACATCGATAACCACAAGACTTAGTAAGATAGCTAAGTTCCTCACCCTAGTTAGGGAGCACTGGTTCAGGGTTTACGGAGTGGTTAGCGAGGACGGGTTCAGGGAGCTTAAGGTCCTGCCCATAAGCTATGAACCCATCACACAGCGTCTAGCCCAGACTAAGGGGGTCCTGCTAATGTCCGGAACCCTACCACCTAAAGATATAGTTAAGGTTGTTGTGAGCCGCGACCCGTACTACATAGACGTTGAAGGGGACTACGGCCCCGTATTCCCTAGGCATAACAGGTTCTACGTAGTTCATGCAGGCCTGACATCTAGCTACAGGTACAGGGGTGAGCGCACATTCTTAGGCTACGCGGAGCTCATCACTAAGATCTACGAGGGGCTTAGGGAGGGGGTAGTGCTAGCTACATACCCCAGCTACCCATTTATGGAGAGGGTCCTGGATAACGTCACCAATATAGAGAACCAGGTGGTTGAGGGTAGGGGGACCACCTTAGGGGACGTTGTCAAGGCGTCTAAGGAGGCTGACAAGCTCGTAGTGCACGCCGTCGCTGGAGGTAAGCTCGCTGAGGGTATTGAGCTACTTAGAGATGGTGTTTCAGCTATAAAGATTGTCGCTGTCCTAGGGGTGCCCTACCCGCAGCCTGATGACTACGTTAGGGACCTTAGGGAGGAGCTAAGAAGGTACCTCACTAGGTCCTTAGCTGACGAGCTAGTAATGGATGTCCCAGCATCGATAAGGACCCTGCAGGCCCTGGGCCGCGCTATTAGGTCCGGACGGGATAGGGCGTTCATGGTGCTAGCCGATAGGAGGTTCCTCACCCCGAGGTTGAGGAGGATCCTTAACCTGAGGTACGAGGCGGTAGCTAGGAGCACTGAGGAGGTTGTTAAGCTCATGAAGGCCTTCTTCGAAGGCTTTCTCTAAGGGATAGGAGCAGGGCAGTAGCTAGCGTTATGTACCCTCCCAGCACCAGGGCTGACCACGGTATGTAGAGGAGGGCTATACATATACCGAGGAGGGGGTTTAGGAAGTCTAGGGATGTATTGGCAGTACACGCACTAAGGCTAGGGCCGTGCCCATTAAACAGGATTATAGTTATGGACCCTAGAGCTGTGAGGAACAGGCCTAGGACCTCAAGACCCACCCTCCTATAGCGGAGCACCTCATGACACGTAACCACAGCTAGGGGTAGCGGCACAAGGTAAGCCAGGGATACGTAAAGCCTTAATGGCCCCCCCAAGACGCTGGCGCTTCCAACACCTTGGGGTACACCCGCTAGGGAGAGCATGGACACTATTGCTGACACCGTAGCCACCGTTAAGGCGATCCCCGACGGTGCACGTAGGTTCCCACGCCTCCCTAGCACCACCGCTATGGCTAGGGCTGTTAGGGTAGCTAGTGTGAGAGCGAGCTGTATTGTTAGGAAGCTCATTAAGGTAACGACTAGTAGCAACGTAAGTAGTGATTCCTCTAGGAGCTCCCTACCTCTACCCACTACTCTACCCCTACTACCCCAGGAACTCTATCCCCTGGAACTATTTAATGGATAGGTACCTAGGGGACCTGCACTCCTCGATAAGCTCCCTATCCCTAATCAACACCTTACCGTTAGCTAGTACGTGCCTAGGCCACCCACACAGCTCGAGACCTTCAAAGGGTGTCCAGTCGACCTTATGGTGCAACCTATCGGGAGATACCTTAAAGCACATCTCAGGGTCTATTAAGGCTATATCGGCATCCGACCCAACCTGTATTAAGCCCTTGCGGGGATAGAGGTTGAAGATCCTTGCGGGATTCTCCGAGGTTACCTCAACATACCTCTCCAGGCTTATGAGCTCGAGCTTCTTAAATCCTATGGTGTATATTAGGGGGAACATAGTCTCTATCGACGGTATGCCTCCCCACGCATCCCAGACACCGACCTCCTTCTCATCCCTAGGAGCCGGCGCGTGGTCGGAGGCCACCGCATCTATAACACCGCTAGCTAAATACCTCCATAAAGCCTCCACATCGGACCTCGATTTAAGGGATGGGTTCATCTTTAAATAGTTGCCCCACCTCTCCACATCCTTAAGGCTGAAGTATAGGTAGTGGGGACATGTCTCGGCAGTTAACTTAACGCCCTCACCCTTAGCCCTCTCAACCTCCTCAGCCCCCATAGCCGACGATATGTGGGCAACGTGGATCCTAGCCCCTATGAACTTAGCAAGTATAGCTACCTTCCTCACAGCTATAGCTTCAGCCTCAGGAGGCCTAGACTCGTGGTGTGCTAGGGGGTCACCCCTATTAGCCCTCCTAAACTCTGTAAGTAGGTATTCGAGCAATGCGTCGTCCTCAGCGTGTATGAAGGTAACGCCGCCAACCCTACCAACCTCCCTAATAACCCTAGCGAAGGTCCCTTCCTCCCTAGGCCTGAAGGGCCTGCACGTAAAGAGCTTGAACCCCTTAACACCACCATCCCTTAGCTCCCTAACCCTCCCTATGTTGTCCTCATTCATCATTCCAGCGTGAACGGCGAAGTTTATGTAGGAGCTCCTCAACCCCTCATCAACCTTTAGAGCCAACGAGCTCCTATCCTCAACATACATCCTTAAAGGCATGTCGAAGACCGTTGTTATACCCCCGAACGCCGCAGCAGCAGTCCCTGACCTGAAGTCCTCATGGTGCGTGTAGTCAGGGTCGTATATATGGGCATGGATGTCTATACCGCCGGGAACGGCTATGAGGCCTCTAGCATCTATGACCTCGTCAGCTCTCCCCAAGCGCTTCGGGTCCTTAGCTATTAACTCGATCCTCCCATTAGCTACGAGTATGGAGGCCTCTACCAACTCATTACCTCTAAGCGGTATCTTAGCATCCCTTATTAACAGGGTGCTCGACCCGGGGCAGCCAGCACCTAAAACCCTCCCACCCATGGCTAATCCTCCTTAATCTCAATAATCGGGTCTATAATCCTACCCTTAATAACGTCGACTACCCCCCTATCCGTTATCCTAACCTCAGGTATTACGGGTAGTGATAGGAGGGCTATGGTCATGAAGGCCGCGTGGTAGTTTATGTTGAGCAGCTTCAGGGACTCTATGTAGCTGCTCAGCTCCCTAGCTACGTCCTCGTAGGGCTTATCAGAAATCAGGCCAGCTATGGGGAGGGGTAGGGTTCCCAGGACAACGCCGTTCGATACCGCGGCCATCCCCCCACCCATCCCAGCAACCTCGTTCACCGCCTTAACCATCTCCTCAAGGCTCTTACCAACAACCACTACGTTGTGGACGTCGTGGGCTACCGACTGCGCTATAGCACCTCTACTCAGCCCTAAACCTACTACGAAGCCCTTACCTACGTTGCCGGTTCCATGATGCCTCTCAATGGTTGCGGCGTAAGCTATGTCGAGCCCTCTAGGCAGCTCTAGGTGGCCGTTAACTATTGGTAGCTCAACCACCTCCTTCTTAGTAACAGCCTTACCGAGCACTACCTTAACAGCAACGACCTTAGCCCTACCAGACTCCGCACCGACCTTAAGCGCTAGGTCATCAGACCCTATGTCCCGCTTAATGTTCATGGTCCTGTAGGCGTAGCCCGGGTACTTAAACCTGGGGTAGCTATCGATGGTTAGCTTCCCATCGCTTACCACCACCTTACCGCCTATGATGACATCCCTAACCCTGAACTGCCTAAACCTCTCCAAGATCACCATGTCCGCAAACCTGCCAGGGGTTATAGCCCCTAGCTCCTTAGCTAGGCCTAGGTACTCAGCAGTGTTTATCGTTGCCATCTGAACAGCTGTTATGGGGTCTATACCTAAGGATACAGCTCTTCTCAAGACCCTGTCCATGTGCCCCTCCCTAATAATGTCTAGGACCTCAAGGTCGTCGCTAGCGAACGATAGGTACCTAGTTGAGACCTTCATATACGTTAGCATCTTAGATAGCTCCTCGAGATCCCTCCAAGCAGATCCCTCCCTTATTAGGACCCTCATCCCGTTCCTCAGCTTCATTAATGCCTCGTCGAGGAATGCCGATTCGTGATCGCCCTCAATCCCCACTACTACGTAAGGCACCAACACCTCCTCAGGAAGCTGGGGTGCGTGGCCATCGACCAGCTTACCAACCTCCTTTGCGTAGACTATCTTCCTTAAGACGTCCTCGTTAGAGCTCGTTACACCTATGAAGTCCATTACCTCCCCAAGCCCTATCACCTCCTCAGCACCTATGAGGTCCCTAACATCCTCAGGCCTTATCACCTCCCCGGGCGTGTCTAGACCCAGCGACGTCGGGGGGACGCTTGAGGGGATGTAGAAGAAAACCCTTAGAGGGGTGTGCCTAGACTCCTCAATAAACAGCTTAACCCCCCTAACCCCGAGCACGTTCCCTATCTCGTGGGGGTCCGCAGCAACAGTCGTTGTCCCGTGAGGCATTACAGCCCGCGCGAACTCCTGAACCGTTAGCAGGGATGACTCTATGTGGATGTGGGGCTCAATAAACCCCGGAACCGCTACCTCCCCCCTAGACCCGTCGATAACCACGGTGTCGCTACCCCTATACCTATCGATGTCGAAGTACCCGACCCTTACTACGTACTCACCCCATACAGCGACGTTAACCCCCTCCCTAATATCCCCCACAATGACGTCTACTAGGTTGACGTTCCTAAGTATTAGCGACGACTTCAGCCTACCCTTAGCAGCACTAACCAGCTTCTTCAGGAGGTCTATAGAGTACTTCCTCCTTAAGGGCTTAATCGGGGTTGAAGAACTGCCCACCTCTCCATAACCTCATTAATCAACGCTGATGGGGATAAATAAGGATTTATATATGGTGCCTAAATTAATTGGGAAGAGAGTTGGTAGATATATATGTTAGGGGTGGGTTTATAATAACCATGGATAAGAATAGGAGGGTTATAAGGAGGGGCTGCGTAGCGATATCTAACGGCCGTATCGAGGCCGTAGGTAAGTGCGACTCCCTGGACAAGGACTACAAGGGGAGGGCCGCCGAGGAGATCGACGCGACTAGGTCCATAGTTATGCCGGGCCTCGTAGACACCCACGTACACCTAGTTCAGGGGATGCTTAAGGCGTGCGCTAACTACTTAAGGCTAATACCGTGGTTAAGGGATAGGGTATGGCCTCTCCAGGGAAGCATGACCAGCGATGAAGCCCTCGCCGCAGCAACCCTAACGATGCTTGAGATGATAAAGACGGGTACAACAACGTTTCTCGAGACGGGGATGGTGGGTAGGTACGGCGTTGACAAGATCGTGGAGACTATCCATAGGTCAGGGCTTAGGGCCGCTGTAGCTAGGCACGTAATGGACATGACGGGCTACGCCTTAGAGGAGGGGATTCTCCACCCAGGCCTAGTTGAGAGCGGGGAGGAGAGCGTGAAGGATACCGAGAGGCTGTACAATAAGTTCCACGGGTGGGATGGGAGGATATTCATATGGTTTGGGCCTAGGACGCCGGGTGCTGTTAGTGTCGACCTGTACCGTGAGATATCTGCTAAGGCTAAGGAGCTTAAGACAGGTATTACCATGCACTTAGCTGAGGTTAGGGAGGACGTCGAGTACACCGTGAAGATTTTTGGGAGGAGGCCTGTTGAGTTCGCTCACTGGGTAGGGCTCACAGGTCCCAACGTAGTCCTAGTACACACGGTGTGGGTATCGGACGATGAGGTGAAACTGCTGGCTAGGACGGGGACCCACGTCAGCCACAACCCTTCATCTAACGCCAAGCTCGGCTCAGGCATAGCTAGGGTTGCGGACATGGTTAGGGAAGGTGTCAACGTTACGCTGGGCTGTGACGGCGGCCCAAGCAACGATAACTACGACCTTGTTGAGGAGATGAAGATAGCTGCCCTACTCCAGACGGTGTCTAAGGGCGACCCAACGGTGTTTAGAGCTGAGGAGGTCCTCGAGATGGCCACTATAAACGGGGCTAGGGCGTTAGGTCTTGAGGAGCACGTGGGGTCCATCGAGGCAGGTAAGAAGGCCGACATCATAACGATTAATTACTGGGACCCTAAGCTAATGCCTCTAAACGACCCGGTCTCGCACATTGTGTACGCAGCTAGCGGTAACGACGTTAGGGACGTGATAATCGATGGTAAGGTGGTCATGAGGGATAGGAGGGTGCTAACCCTTGATGAGGACGAGGTGCTCAGAAATGTTGAGAGGATGTCTAGGGAACTGTTTGAGAGGACGGGCATCTGCAGGGAGCCCAATATTATGTGGCCTATAACGTAGCGTGTTAAAAAGCTTAGGGGTTCGTGAGTAGGAGTATTGCCTTAGCTATATCCCCCCCAGCCTCCTTTAAAGCCCTCACCGCCTCCTCCCTCCCAACACCTGCCTGCTCCATAACGAACTTAATGTCCTCCTCGCTAAACTCAGCTACCTCAACCACCTCCTCGGCCCTCTCAATAACCTCCTCAGACTGGCTCACTACCTGGTACATCTTCTGACCCTGAACCTTCATAACCATTACCTGGGGCTCTCTGAGGACAATCTCCTTATCCTTAAGCAGTATGCTAACGGACTTCACGTCCTTAAGCTCCTCAACGTTAATGCCCATCCTCCTCATCAACCTCCTCAGCTCTCTAGGGTTTAGCGGGAGCAACACAGACCACCTGATTTCAGCTTATTATCTGAGAAAATAAATAATTCCGTTAGGTAGAGGGATATGTCTAAGCTAGATGTAAGGATCTTGGGGAGCGGTAGAGAGGTAGGGAGGGCTGCAATAGCTGTAGGTAGCAACGAGTCCTACCTACTCCTAGACTACGGGGTGAACTTCAATGAGAGGGACGAGCCCCAGCTACCACTACACGTAAGGCCTAGTGAGGTAGCCGGCGTTGTTGTAACCCATGCCCACCTAGACCACATAGGGGCTGTCCCCTTCCTATACACAACAGCACGCCTCCCAGCAGTAATGACCCCCCTAACCAAGCAGCTCTCCGAGGTCATGATTAAGGACTTCCTCAAGATCTCGGGGTACTACCTACCGTTCGAGGAGGAAGACCTTAGGTCGATGATTGAGAACACAATCGTAGCCGACCTCGGGGAGGAGGTAAGGGTAGGTGAGTTCCTGGTTAAGCTAGTTAACGCGGGGCACATACCGGGTAGCTCCATGGTCTACGTGGAGGTCAACGACTGCAGGGTTATGTATACAGGAGACGTTAACACCATAGATACCAGGCTAGTTAAGGGGGCTGACCCCGCGGGGATGGAGGCCGATATCTTAATAATTGAGGGCACCTACGGCAACGCTGTGCACCCGAGTAGGGCTGAGGTTGAGAGGGAGTTCGTTGAGTCCGTTAAGGAAGTCTTAGAGGGGGGCGGCAACGTCTTAATACCTGCCTTCAGCTTAGGGCGCTCCCAGGAGATCTTAGCCCTTCTCTACGAGAAGATGCCTTGGGCACACGTGTACTATGACGGAATGGTTAGGGTGATCAATAACGTCATGCTCAGCAGCCCCGAATACATTAACAGGTACGACCTGCTGGCTAAGGCCGTGAGCACCTTCAGGATGGTTCGCAGCACTAGTGAGAGGAGGAAGTTGGTTAGGGGTGAGGAGAACGTAATCGTTAGCTCGGCGGGCATGCTGAAGGGAGGGCCCGCGGCCTACTACCTAAAGAAGCTTATGGGAGACCCTAACAACGCCGTCTTCATGGTCTCCTACCAGGCCTCCCTAACCCCTGGTAGGGAGCTCCTTGAAAACGGGACAGCGGAGGGGTTGAAGGACCTCGTTAAAGCTAGGGTTCAGTGGTTCGACTTCTCAAGCCATGCAGGTGCCGACGGCCTACTCAGCCTCGTTAGGAAGGTTAAGGGTGTTAGTAAGGTCATAATAGTTCACAGTGAGGAGGAGAGCGGCTTAGCGCTTAAGAAGGGTATATCAGAGGTTGTGAGCGAGGACGACATATACTTCCCGCTTAACGGGGACGTAATACACGTAGAGGTCTAGCCCCAATAATTATCGCTTCCTTAAAGACTAGGTGAACGCGTTTAGGGGTGAGCTTAGGGTGAAGCTAGCTAGCTGGAGGCTTGTTAGGGAGCTGCTGGGCATGGCTGACGTAGCCCTAGAGCTGCTGGACTCTAGGGACCCTTTAGCTACCCGTAGCGCGAGGCTGGAGTCGCTAGCTGGTAGGAGGGGTGTCCCGGTAATCATAGTGCTTAATAAGGCGGACCTAATCCCAAGGTCCGTAGCTGAGTCCTGGAAGAGGTACTTCTTGTCCGAAGGCTATAGAGCGCTCTACATATCAGCTAGGGAGAGGTTAGGGACCAGGTTGCTACGCAGGGCTATTAGGGAGGGGTCTAAGAAATGCCCTACAGTTGCCGCTGTATTCGGTGTCCCGAAGGTGGGTAAGTCAACGCTTATAAACACGTTGAAGGGGAGGCACTCAGCAGCTACCTCACCATACCCGGGAACCCCGGGGTATACTAGGAGGTCCCAGCTCTTTAGAATAGGTAGTAAACTATACCTCATAGATACGCCGGGGTTAGTACCTCCTGAGGGGGGCGATGTGGAGTCTGTGATTAGGTCTAAACCTGTTGACAGCATTAGGAACCCCGTTGACGTAGCTATTAAGCTGATTAACAAGGTATTAAGGCACAACCCCACAGCGTTCCTTCAAGCCTACGGTGTTGAGGGAACCGAACCCGAAGCGGTGCTTAGGGGTCTAGCTCTTAAGAGAGGCTGGGTCTACAGGAAGGACGGGGAGCCAAACCTCTTCGAGGCATCTAAGGCGTTAATAAGGGACTACCTAGACGGCAAGATCACGTACTACACTACGCCTCCGCAACCCTCAAGATCTCGTCGCTAGAAAGCTTTAACGCCCTGAAGTACTTATGGCTGAGCCTCCTCAAGTCCTTGTTTTCGCCGATAATCATTACAGAGACGAGCCTTGCGTTAGCCGCTCTAAGCTTCCTTTCAACAATGCTCTCAGATATCCTGTCCTCCCCATCCGTTACCACCACGATATCCGAGGAACCCCTAGTCACGCCTGACGATATGTCGTCGCACGCCGTTACTATAGCCCTAGTTATATCGGTTCCCCCACCGCCCTTAACCCTGGACAGGTATTTAAGCAGGGATATAGCGTCGGAGGGCTTCATCCTCCTAGGAATCTTAATTAGTGGGTGCGGGAGACCGTTAAAGAACCTTAGAAAGAAGTCCCTGCCCTCCCTCCTAGCCCTTAGGAAGAGGGCTATCGCTGTTGCCTTAGCCCACCTGATCTTCTCCCCCTCCATACTGCCGCTGTTATGAACTACGAAGCCGTTAGCTACGAAGCGGTTGTAGTTCTCTAACGTTATGTCGTAGGTCTCCGACACCCCATCAAACACCTTCCTCACAATGGGGGCTAGCACGAAGCCCTCCACGCATTGAGCGTTACCCATCCCTAAGCCCCTGCCTGGCCGTAGGGGTAGTGTAAGAACTACGTCACCCTCCCTAACCTCGGAAAGCGGTACTTCAGCCAGCACCCCACCCCTGAATATAGGGATAACGTGGTTCCCGGTAGCCCTTACGTAGTTAAGAGGGGTCTCCAGCCTGAACACGGGCCTGGAGCCCCCCTTAACAACCCTAACAACTCTCGACCACTTAAGCACTGGCTTCAACCTACCCACAGCTAGCTCAGCACCTTCAGTGCCGAGGGAGCTGTTGGTAAGCAATTTAAGCTCCACCGATAAGACCTCGTCACCCACCTGAACGTCCTTAATCTTAACGTCGCCGCCACCCCTTAACCTGATCGATGTCTCCCCATCTAAGCACTTATCTATGAGTAGGTAGAAGGGCCCTAAAGTCTTGGGCAGGACCTTCTCGTAAAGGAGCAGCCTGTTCTCGATGTACTTCACCCTGAAGTAGGTCTTCGGCAACTTCAACTCCGTAGGCACTATCCTCTCCAGGTCTGAGCCCAGCTCGTAACCCGTTAACTCACCCTTACTCGACCTCTCAACCCTCCTCCTAATCCTGTGGGTTAACCTAGGTATGATGGACATTACGTCGAGGAGCTTCCTAATGTCGGCGTTCCTAGCTAGCTTAATAACGTCCTCACCGCTCTCCTCGATGTCGAACACTGTGCCAGTGCCTGGCTGGGTCCCCTCAGCTAGGACCTTCTGAATGTTCTTCAGGGTTCTTGACTCCTCCTTAACCTTATCTACAGCCCTCTTAACAGCCCTACTCACGGTAGCCCTATCACCGCTCTCCTCACCACCCTCACCCCCTCCACCGCTGGCGCTTAGCTCGTTCTTTAACTCACTACCTATGTGATGTATTAGAGAGGCCGAGACCAGGGTGCTTAGCTGCGAGTCGGCTATGGTGTAGAGCTTAAGGGAGTTGAAGTCAGGTAGATCTATGAACTCCTTAATTATGAAGTAGTTCCTCTCCTTACCCGCGGGGACCTCGTTTAACGGGATCGTTACTGGGAATGGTAGGTAGAGTGAGTAGAATATATCTATAGATAGGTCTAGGTCGGCGAAGCCCGACTCGTTGCCAAGCTTTGAAGCTATCTTAAGTACCTTCTCCCCCCTGTAGATCGTCACTGGGTCGTCATACCTCACACCCTTAAGCACTCCAGGCAACCTACCTCAACCTCCTCCTTATGGTGTCGGCGGTTGAGTCTATTATGGCTATCACCTCCCCAGCTAGCCTCTCAACCCCGGGATCCCTGGACTCGAGCATTA
>NJEF01000065.1 GCA_002255065.1 Desulfurococcales archaeon ex4484_204
GCCTGGACCACCTTATATATCACGAACCCCGTGAAGCTACCTAGCCCGAGCCCTATACCCATGGCAAATACCCTGAACTGCTCTAAGTAGTTAGGCGGGGGGGATATAGCTGAGGGGGGTGAGGAGGGTATTAATGCGAACCCTAAGGCGAGAAATATAATGCCTGCAATACCCAGCGCTCCAAACCCTGGTGTTACAAATACTTCTACCGCTAGCAGTATTGCCCCAAGTAATACCATGAACAGCGCTATAAGATTTGGGCTAAAGCCTGAGCCTAGGAGGCCAAGGACTAGGAACAGCAGGGCGATGGGAATCACTGGTAGCTTGCCGGATAGCAGGGCAAATATTGTGCCCATAATTCCTATTGTTAAGAGAACGCTACTAACCAGCGGGCTAGAGAATATCGAGATTAACCTCGACCTAATACTGCATCCGTAGGTCGTTACGTGCTCTATCCTCAACCTATACACGTTATTTGAGATGTTGACCTCTACGTTACGTATCTTACTCAGTAGATCGTTGATACTTGTTGCCATTACATCTGCTACGCCGTTTCTTACAGCGTCATCGGCGTTGAGAACTAAGTTCTTTCTAACGAATAGCTCGGCAGCTGTTGTATTCCTGCCACGCATCTTAGCGTAAGTTACGGCCTTCTCAACTATGGGGTTTACTATCTTACTCTCATTAACGTACGTATACGACCCTGTAACGGGGTCGTAGGCTATGGGTTGCATAGCACCTATGATTGCGTGGGGAGCTATCGCTACTATGTGGGAGGGAAGAATTATTAGGGTTCCAGCACTTAACGCCTTACCTCCGCTGACAAACGAGATTACGGGAACTCTTGATGAAGCTATCCTGTCCCCTATAGCGAAACCTGCGTCGAGGTAGCCGCCATAGGAGTCCACGCTAATTATTACGGCGGCGCCTACGTCCTCAGCTTGATCTATGGCCTGAATTATGCACTCCTTAATACCTTCATCTATGGTGTCCCAGGGGGGTTTTACGGAGACAAGTACAGCCTCAGTTATTGTGGTCTCTACGCTGCTGGGGGAGCCCTGTGCTACGTGTAGTGTTGCTGTAAATAGTAGCACGGTAATGACTAGTGTAACTAGAACTAAGCACTTAGCACCTCTACGTCTTGAGGAGTTCTTAAAGAAGCCTATAAACACCTTAAGTTATCACCCTTACTTCTGCTTACCTCCTATCCTCTCCTTAATAACGGCTGCTGTAGCAGCTGTTTTACTTAGCTGGGACCCCGGATAGGTCTCGGTAACTACAACTAGTGCTTTCTCCCTAGCTATCTCAACTAATGTCTGTAGCTCCCTTAACCTCATGGCCACCGGATGGGCCTCATAGACCGCCGTGGCCTTTATCCCCCACGGCATGGTCATGTCGTCTATTATTGCCTGGATCCTCTTGTTCAGTGCCTCCCTCTTGCTGAGGAGGTCGTCGAGCTCTGCCTGGCCTAGTACATCCCTTAACACCGTCTGGCCTAGTAGGGCTATAGCGTAGTGGTAGTTAGCTACTTTAGTGACGGCGCTAATGGGGTCTGCGACACGGTAGTATATTACTGCATCCACCTTAACGCTAACGTTATCCCTGGTTATCACCTCCTGCTTAGGGACATCGACTGTAACTATCCTTAGATCCGTACGCACTATTGAGTCAACGAAGGGTATGATGAAGAACAGGCCGGGGCCCTTAGCACCAACCAGCTTACCCAGCCTGAAGAGGACGGCCCTCTCGTACTCCCTAACTATCTTAATGCTTGCTGAGAGCAGGGGGAGAACTATTATTAAGATAAGAATCACTAATACCAGTGTGAAGAGCTCCACTTCTGCCCCCGTGAACTTAAGTACAGCAATAGTAATAAAGCTACTCTACATAGTGATTCTAGATGGGGTCAGCATCGGGTAAGGCGAGGAGCAGGGGGTATAGGGCTGAGAGGGAGTTAGTAGCAACCCTATGGAAGCTGGGCTTCGCAGTAATGAGGGCTCCTGCGAGCGGTGCTAAAATTAAGCGTGCGGACTACCCTGACGTGGTAGCTATATATAAGGGTAGAGTAGCGGTGTTTGAGGTTAAGGCTAGGTCGAGGGCGGGAACCATATACATAGATGAAGGCCAGGTAAGGAAGCTACTTACATTTGCTGAGAGGGCTGGGGGTAGAGCCTACATAGCGGTTAGACTACCCCACATAGGCTGGAGGATCATCCCAGCTAGCGCCTTAGAGAGGGTGAAGGGAGGGAGGTATAGACTACGTAAAGACATTATAGAGGTAGGGGAAGGTATAGCGGGGGTTCTTAAAGACCTCGGTATAGTGAAATCCCTTACCCAATACTTAAAGAGCAGCTAATTTAAGGGAGCTATAGCGTTAAGAAACAGTTTATAAGCCTCAGCGTATGAAAATGATACAGGGCCCGTCGTCTAGCCCGGTTAGGACGCCGCCCTGACGCGGCGGAGGTCCGGGGTTCGAATCCCCGCGGGCCCACTAAATACTTATGATAGTTTCCTACTGTACTCTTAGGATTAACTACATTAGTTTGTATACCTTAAACGAAGTTAGGGATCAACAGAAATAGGGATGGAAAGCAGAGAAAGAACATACGTCACCCTTAATGATGTAATTACTCCCGATGAGCCGGATCATTGTAAGTGCTAGGCGAACTATTAGCAACCCAAGTTGCTTACTCTCTAACATTAGGGTTATTCTATAATGAAGCAAGGGTTTCTGTTTCTCTCTAGGAGCTACTTCGTGATTTCAGAGTGTTATTGGCTTCTAGCCCTCTCTGCTTTGTCAGAGTGAAAGTATGGGTAAAGAAATTTGAATACATGTTGAAGCCGGGGGCGGGATTCGAACCCGCGATAAACGGGTTTCCAGCGACCACTGCAGCCCGTCGCCTTAGACCGCTCGGCCACCCCGGCTCACTATTAACTATAATTATAAAGCTAAAAACTTTAATTTAGATTTGGGTTATTGCAAGTAAGGGCGGTGATTATAGTGGGTTATAGTAAGTCAACGTTAGCGTTAGCAATTAATAAGTTGAGGTCCCACGGCATCGATGGAGTGATCGTAGGGAGCACGGTCATTATGTTAAGGATCGGTGTTAAGGAGCTTGAGGACGATATAGACCTATTCACTACATCGGTATCCCCTATATTTGATGAGGACTTAATAAGGGATGTAGCTAATACGTTGGGATGCTTTATAGGTCAAACGGAGTGGGGTACGCCGCAGTTAAGGTGCGTGCTTAACTCAGATGAGGTAGTTATAGAGCTGTATGAGAACATGTATGACTTCTACATACCCCAGCAAATGATAAGAGAGGCTATCTCCATACGTATTGAAGGTGTGGGTATAAGGTTGCTTAAGCCGGGGGACTACATTATCTTAAAAGCTAAAGCGGGAAGAGAGAAGGATATTGAGGATCTAAGAGCTATAGCAGGCCTCATTAAGAGCAGTAAGGTGAGGATCAGCATGGAGCTCGTTAAAGACCGCCTCAAGTTATTTGAGGAGTACGAAGCTAAGCTTATAAGGAAGAGGCTAAAGGAGTGCGGCTTCAAACTATGAAGCTAAACAGCTAACCTGGATAGGAGGATGAGAAGGTTCTGGTAGCCGGGCGGGGATTCGAACCCCGGTCACGGGGTCTCTTCCGTGTGAGGGCCAAAGCCCCGTATCCTTGGCCGCTAGACGACCCGGCTATCTAGTAAATAGTTTAAGGGTTTTTGAATTTTTAACGCTCCACCCCTTTTAACAATGTACATAAAGCGACAGCAACAGCTGCAGCAGGTGGTGGTAGCTCGCTAAAGGATCGTATGTAAATATGCTCACCTAAAGCTAACTCAGCCTTAGTAAAGGCATCGTCACTACCGCCGGCAACTACTACCAACCTCTTAACACCCCTAAGATCTACTAACCCTATATCGATAGCGTCATCGGTCGCAACGAGCATGAGCACTCGATCGGGTTTAACGATTTCGATAACGTCGTTAATACTAGGCAGTATGAGTATGGATTTCCTGAGTTTATACGCCATCCTACTAACCTCTGGTATGCCTGTTTGTGCAGCCATTCCTGAAGCCTTAGAGATCGCGAAACCCTTAACCTTGCTAGATTTAAAGGCGTAAACTACGCGGGCTACATCGATTAGCCTTTGAGGTGAGGACACATTATTAAGTACTACGTAGATCTCCTCCATTAACCCCTCCCAGTAGTTAATACTACGTCTCTAGCTATAGCTTTAGCTAACGGAGGAGGTACAGCCTCACCTACTTGATTATACTGTTCGTCCCTACCTCCTAGGAAAACGTGGGTATCGGGGAAACCCATGAGCCTTGCCTGCTCCCTAACCGTTAATAAACGGTTTTCAAACGGGTGAATAAACCTTGAAGAACCAAGGACTGTTGGGGCAATGCTGTATGGGTGAAGCCTAATAAGATTAGGTAGTTGCTTACCTCTAGCACCTTCATACGTTATTAACGACTCCCTCCACCTAGTCCTCTGAACCCTCTTCATCTTCTTAGCGCTAAGCTTAGGTGGTGGTTCATGGTTAGGTATTACAGGGTCGTTGCTAGGCATAGGCAGATCACCTATAGCTTCCCATACCTTTACAATCCTCCTAACCCTCCTAGGCCTAAACTTAATGTTGGAGATGAAGACCCTCACCCTCCTTGAAGGAGTGCCATAGTCCTCAGCTCTCAGGATATTAAAGAACACGTTATACCCTGCTGCAAGAAACTCCCTCCTTAACGCCTCCCTAAGCTCGCCATCTAGTATCGCCGGCACGTTCTCCATTACGAACACCTTAGGGTTTAAACACCTGGTCAGCCTCACGAATTCAAGCACTAGAGTCCCCACCGGGTCTTTATAGAGCCTGTCAAGGGGGTACCTTCTCCTCCTGGGATTAGCACCTGTAAAGGGCTCGCAGGGAGGGCTCCCTATTACAACATCAACCCCTCTACCCCCAAGCATGTACCTAATATCATCGCAGCTCACGTTCCTTACATCGTCAACCAGGGTTATAGCTCCCGGGAAGTTACTTATGAATGTCCTGGCAGCACTTCTATCGTTATCAAGCCCTAAAGCGATGTTAAAGCCCTCCTTCTTAAAGCCTAAGGCGAATCCGCCAGCACCGCAGAATAGGTCAACTAATAAGGCTCCTTTCCTCATTCTTTATTTCCTCTTCCAGCTTAAGCACCAAAGACCTCAACTTCCTCCGTGTTGACTCGTTGTTCTCATACATAAGCATTTCACCACATCTAGGGCATCTAAAGTCGTTCTCCATAGCCTCCTCAAATGTTAACCTAACCCTGCATACAGGGCAGACATAGAACGTGTTATTCTCCTCATACTCCAGCCTCTCCTTAAGCTTTTTGAGAACCGCTTTCTTCCTCTGCAGCAACACTTGGTTTATCCTAGCGTAGTCGACCTTCCAGTGGTATATGTACCTGCTGTCCTCGGGATTGCGCGATTTCCTGTAGGTAACTAACCCCAGGTTGTGTAGCTCATAAAGAGCCCTCCTAACATCCTGCTCACTAAGCTTAGATAGCTCAACTATTGAGGAATCCAAGAGCTCCTTAGCGGAGTTACTGAGTATTTCAAAGATTTTAACACCGGAATCCCCTACGTACCTCCTTATGAATTCCATTAGATCTCTTCTATTCTTCTCGTGGCTCACACTTAACCACCTTCTTGCCTCTCTCTGAAGGCTCAATACATAGCTTAGCATCAGGGTAAATAAAGCGTAGCTCTGCACCGCCATATAGCCTGTCAAGGAATATAGCTAAAGCGGATACCTCTGAGTGCGGTTGATGCCCTATCGCGACGTTGTAGTCTGCCAGCTCGTAGTAGATCCTAGGTACCTTTCCAGCGCCAACTACAACCAGCATGTCGTTCTCAACTTTTCTTAAATTGTCAATGACGTCGTCTATATGTAGACCGTACATCGTTAAGTGAACTACGATCCCTCCTCTTTCCTTCCATGACTTAATAAATAACAACGAGTTAACGCCTGAAGCTAGGAAGAAGTTCCTACCTCCCCACCTTAAACACACCTTCCTTAGAGACTCAATAACGCTATCATCTTTAATATCCCCTAGGATGAATCCATGAGCACCGAATGACCTAGCTACAAGACCTACGTGGGTTGTTACCCTCTTATCACGTTCGGGCCTATGACCTAGCCGGAGCACATACACTCTTCTCCCTGGTTTTAACGATGGAATCGTAGATCACCTCTTTAAGCAAGTCAATATTAATCCCTTCCTTAGCTGATATAGGCACTATAAGCCACCTCCACCGATAGTTATGTGTGAGGATGTTCTTCACAATGTCCATTACCCTATCTAGGTACTGAGCATCTATAAGGTCAGTCTTGTTTAGTACTACGACAAGCGGCTTACCGACATACCCGATCTTGCTTAAGATATCTAGCGATGTAAGTAGCTCTACCCTGACGGCGTTAATGTGTTCAGATGAATCCACTACCAGCACTGTTAGGTCAGCAGCACCTATCTCCTCTAGGGTTGCATAGAAGGCTTCAATGACCTCTGCAGGGATATCACGTATGAAACCAACGGTATCGACTAGAATGACTCTACTCCCGTTTATGGTAATGCCCTTAGCCTTAGGCATTAACGTCGTAAACATCTCCGGTCCTGCAGGTTTAGATTCCCCTGTTAAAACGTTGAACAGAGTTGTCTTACCAGCATTTGTATAGCCAGTAATAGCTACTTGAGGATACCCTAACCTACTCCTCCTCTGCCTCTCCAGGTATCTCCTATACCTTAACTCGCTTAATTCCCTCCTTATCCTGGCAAGCCTCCTTCTTAAGTGCTTGTAGTATGTATCAATAGCGTAAGCACCCGGACCTAGGAAGCCAGGGAGCTCCCCCATCTTTGCCCCCCTAATTAGTTCTTTGATTAAGGGTAGTGTGTGCGTTATCTTAGCCATTTCTATCTGGAGCTTAGCCTCCTTAGAACCTGCGTGTAGAGCGAAGATCTCAAGTATTAAGGTGATCTTATCAATAACATCCACCTTAAACTTTTTAACCAAGTTAACTATGTGTCGCGGCTTAAGATCGTCGTATATCA
>NJEF01000066.1 GCA_002255065.1 Desulfurococcales archaeon ex4484_204
GCCTGAACACCGTGGGGACCGTGAGGAGGATGCTGGAGAGCTTTAAGAGGTGCGGGCTCTCCAAGGTCCTACCCTACGTTAAGGCCCTCGTTGGGGGTGGTTAGCTTGGGTGGCTGGGTTAGGTACCTCGTTGAGTGGGGCTGCGGGGCTACGTTGAGCCATGAGGACCCAGCGCTAGCGGCTAGGAGGGCCGTCATGGACGCTACATCCCGCGTCTGCCACCTAAACTTCGAGGCGTTGGGAGGGGTTGATATGGAGAGGGACCTCCTCATCGAGGTGGTCGTAGGTGTTCCGTACCCGGAGAGGGTTAGGGCTGAGGACATCGAGGACCTCATACCCTACAACTGCGGGAAGAGGGTTAGGGTGGTTAAGGGTGGTTTAGTGGGTAAGGGTGTGTATAGTGGGGGGAGGTTCGTTGAGGTAGTAATAGCTGTGTCGTTCATAACCATATACGTTAGGGCTAAGCGATAGGTTAGCGTATTAAGGGCCTCGCTAACCTACGGGTTGGTGGGGTGGTTGACCTACAGCATAGTTGCTGTAGCTCCTGGGGGGAGGTACTTAGGTGTTGCTACAGCCTCAGGGAGCGCCGCGGTCGGGTCCAGGGTTCCCTGGGCTAGGTACCCCGTAGCTGCGGTAGCTACCCAGGCCTACACGAACCCCTCCCTAGGCCCTAAGGTAATAGAGCTTGTGGGTAGGGGTTTAAGCGCTGAGGAGGCCTTAAGGGGGTGTTTAAGCACCGACCCCAACCCCGAGCTCAGGCAGGTAGCTGTAGTGTCCATTGGCGGGGGCTCAGCCGTTCACAGCGGGTCGGGGGTGCCTAGGGAGTCAGGGCACTACGTAGGCAGGTACTCGGTATGCGTAGCTAACCTCGTTGCAGACCCAGGGATAGCTTCGGAGGCGTGCGAGGTCTTTGAGGAGGGGGTGTCGAGAACGTTGAAGGGCTTCGTTAAGTCGATGCTGAAGGCCCTGGAGAGGGCTCACGAGCTAGGGGGCGATAGGAGGGGTGATAGGAGCTCGGCCATACTAGTCACCGGCCTAACTGAGTACATGCCCTACTACGACAGGTTAGTGGATCTAAGGGTTGACTACAGCGAGAACCCGGTAGGGGAGCTCGAGAGGCTGGCTAGGGTAGTGCTAGACATCCATTAAGGACCTCACCAGCCGGGTTAAGCATCCACGGGCTCAGGAACCCCATCCCGGCACGGTTAACGTGCATACGTAGGGCTGCACGACTGGAGGGATGCAGGGGTAGCGACCCCTAACGTTGAGGGCGGGCTCCCTAAACCCTTAGACGCACCCCTCCACGTACCTGTGTAGAGCCTTAGGTACGCCCTAAACCCTTGCAGCCGCCCTACATGCACTTCTCAGCTGCTAAGCCCGTGACGTAGGCCCCAGCAATTACGGCTGTAAACCATAGCTCGAGGAACACGTACCCGAGGTCTACTGGGCCCAGCCTGGTCATTACTAGCCACATAACCCCCACTGCGTAGGCCACCACCGTTACCGCGCCGTGGAGGGCCCCGGCCCTCCTAACCTTCTCATCCCTAACCCTAAACCTCATCCACCCAGTCGGTAACGGTAGCCAGTCGAGGAAGGCCGCTGGTATGAACAGGGGCTTAACCCCGTGGACAACCCCCGTAATGAATAGGAGGCCAGCTAGCGCGACGCAGATAAGGGTCTTAGCAAGGTTAGAAACCAACGCATCCACCAACTACGTAGGCGCCGCCCGGTATATTAGGTTAAGCCCTGGATTACCTACTATAAGGCGCCACCATCTACGGCTGATTCACATAGGTGGGAAGTGTTCTAACTATCCCACCTCCTGTGATGTGCTTGCAGAGCTGCGGGATGTAGGTTAGGCGTGTTTAACCCTCTTAATGCTTCACGTGTTTTAGCTCTACCCCGTGCTCCCTAAGTATTTTCGCTAGGTGCTTACTGCAGGATGCTGCCCTGTAAACAGTGTTTCTCCTCGATTCACTGGCTAGGAGCTTAGCTACCATTGTGTCCACCCTTCGCGGGGAATGTATTACAGCCACTATTTTGGAGGTCCTGCTTTGAGGGTGTAGGTAGCTTCCTAGAGGGCCGGCCCGGATCGCGTTGATGGTTTCCTGAAGCTTCCTAACGCCGTCTATCTTAGCCCTACTGGTCTCCTCAACAATGACTACCGTATCCCCGGCTACGATGAGGTAGTCAGCGTGCTTACCTCTAAAACCTGCTTTAGCGGCGAGCTCCTCAAGGTCTATCCTACGGGGCTTCAAGCCAGGATCCGCGCCCGCTCTTCAGCGAGCTCATTAGCTATTCTAGAGAATTCCTCGTCCGGGATGCCTTCCTCACCGACCTCCAGCTTCTTAAGGGCAGCACCCCCTCCTCAGCCTCTATTAAGTACGCAGCTACGTCGCTGGGCTTAAGGACCTCGCCCTCGCTGTACCCTAAGCCCTTAGCCCTACCTGGAGACGAGGATAGGGAGACCAGGTTGCTAATGCTGTAAACTATGTAGTCGCTGTGGGTAGTGAGCACCACGGTCTTCCCAAGCTCGTTAACAGCTCTGGCAACCAGCCTAACGAGGATCCTCTGAGCACGTGGGTGTAGATGTGCTTCGGGCTCCTCAATAATGACTATGAAGGGGTCGCTCACGGAGGCTAGCGCTAGGGATAGGGTTAGGGACTCACGGATCCCTGACGGAGCTTTTGAGAGGTGGAGCCTCCTCCCGCTCCACATCCTAGCGTATATCGTGTAGACCCCTGATTCAAACACCGCTTCAATACCGCAGCCCAGCTCTTCAAGCAACGGGTTCACGAGCTCGAGCTTAACGCCACCCTTATAAAGCTTTTCCGCGAGGCCGTAGTAGAGTTTAATGAAGTACTCATCAGGGTAGGGTATCCCCTTAGTTAACGACGGGGTTAAGTAGGGTTTGAGGAGCGTTCTCGAGATCCCGGCCCGGCTATCGACTAGTAGGGCGGTAATGTACTCGGAGGTGAAGAACGTTTTAAACGCTGTGCTGACATAGTACGGCAGGACGTTAAACATAGCGTCAACGACGTCGGATACCCCGGCCACCCTCTCACTAACGATCTCCTTACCCCCGTAACCGATCCTTAAAATACCTGGGAAGGTGTCCTTAACTTCGAGCTCGTTGATGAACTCGAGGAAGGGCTTTGAGTGCGTAACCTCGATCCCCTCATGGGTTAGGGTGAACTCGATGGTAGCGTGCGGGCCCTCAGCCCTTATAACAGCCTCCCTAGCACCCTCCCTAACGAGCTCTCCTAGCTCGGTCATAAACGTTCTTCGCAGCACCTCAGCTAGGCCTGACGCTATAGCTCCCGGTAGGTGCTCTATGCAGAGCTTAACAAGCTCTTTAACCTTAGACTCGGGGTTAACACCTGTCCTTACATCCTCAGCAACCCTCTCAACAAGCTCAGCTACCTCGGGCTTCCCAAGGACCTCCGTGAAAACGTTGAGGTCGGGTATGGTTGCGGCGAGGCTCCATATGAGGTACGACAGCATGGATTTGCCAACGCTGTTCCTACCTATAATCACCGTTAACGGCTTTAACTCGAGCTCGACATGCTTGAAGGGGCCGAAGTCCCTAACAGTAACCCTGGGGCTCAAAGCCACCTAGCCCCCACCCCTGATTAACACCTTCAACATGCTGACCGTAAGTCTATAGTATCCTCATTTTTAACCCTATAAACCCACCTACCCTGTAAGGACGGGGCCTGAGGCCCTAAGCTACAGGCTTTAGGGTTAGGCTCCTTGGCGTTCTACCAGGCCCATCGTAGCTAGGATGGGTGAAGCCCTCCCTTTTACCTACCCCTAGCCCAGGTGCTTAGAGGAGGTTCCTAGAAGTTGCTAACTTCCTTTAAAGATGTATGGGTTAACTAGTAGCTAAGCAGGGTCTACTCGTAGAGCCGCGGGCTATGGACCTTCAACGCTACCTATATGCCTTTCAGCATCACGGTTATCAAATAGTTAGCCTATACATGCTAGCTGGAATTAAGCGTTAACTAGCTCGCTGAGTATTGAGTAGTCTATAAAAGGGTTACATACGTACTGGTAGCACGTATGGTGGTTATAGCTCGTAGGCGGGAGACACGTCATAGAAGCTACCCCCTCTAATCCGCGTTGCCGTAAATACCTACAGTAGGTGGGGGAGAAGGTAAAATTTTCTTAATCCCTTCTCCCAGCTACCAGGAACGCTGCAAGCAATACTACTAGGAGCGAGGCCGCTACGTACTCGCTGAATGGGTACCCATGAACGCTTACCTCGAGGTGGCCGTGCTCCCTGCCGAGGAGGACCCGCCCTTCAGTACGTATGGTTTGGTAGCGGAGGGTGGCCCGGGGAGCTCACAGCAGCTATGCCGATGTGTTTAGCCCTCCTAATACCCGGTCCCCTCCCCCAAACCACCGCTAACTAATTAACCTTTCCGTGGACGGGCTGTTTGGGAACATGGGGCTACCTAGAGGGGTGTTACAGCTAAGCACCCTAGCTGTTAGCGCTTATATCCCTAGTGGTGTTGCTCCAGCTACCCCACTCCTCAAGTGTTGGTATGGACTGGGGTAGGGCCGGGATCGGTACCCTAACCGTTACCCACCTCCTACGCTCCCTAAACCCTAGGGATCTGTAGAAGGCTTCAAGCCCTGAAGCGCTGTCAACACCTACGCGCCTCACCCCCCGCCTAGCTAGGGCTTCAATGACCGCGGATACCAACGCCTTACCCAGCCCCCTACCCTGGTGCCCCGGGTCTACGGCTAGCAGCCCTACATCTGCTGTGAGGCCCCCGTCCAGGGCTGTGTAGATCGATGCATCAACGCACCCCACTACGTCCCCGCCCTCATCAACAGCTACGTAGCACACCGTCCCCGCCCTCCTTAAACGCGTAAGCACGTCGTTAGGGCTTACCGGGTGCCACCACACGTACTGGGAGAAGGCCCTGTTAACGACCCTAGCTATGGAGGTGGCATCACCTGGGCTGCACAGCCTAACACCGTAGCTGCTGGGGGGAGCGTAGCTAGAGGCCCCACCGCCGTAGACCATTAATGTACCCCATGAGGCCGCGAGGCCCGCACCAACAACACCCTCCACTAACCTGTGCAACCACCCAGACCAGAACCCGCACCTAACGTCGGCAACACCCCTGAGGCCTGCCCGCTCAAGGGCTAGGCGGGCCCACGCAAGGGCTGACCTAACCACGTCGGTGAGCACCCACGTAGGCACTGACCTATCAGCGATCACCTAGACGGTGTTCGAGCCAGCGGCCCTCCAAACCCATGTAAAACCCACTAAGGAGCTTCCCAGTAGGTGCAGGGCGTTCCAGCCTAGTGGCTGCCCGCTGAACCAGGCCTCCACATCACCTACACCGACATGCCTAACGTACCACCCCTCCTCAGCGTACGTAGAGCTGTACAGCCTCGCTAAACCCTCACTCACCCAGCGGTTCCCACCCCTATACCCCTCAGCAATGCGTAGCACGCTCACACCCCTGGGTAGTAGGGATGCTTAGCTATGGCTGCTAGCAGGGCTATGCCTAGGTATGTAGGTGGTCGAGGAAGTGTTCAAGCGCTCTGTACCCTATAGCTAGTAGGTTGAGCTCTACTAGCTCGTTGATATCGCCCCGCTTACTAAGCTCTTCAGTGATGTCGTAGTAGTTAATCTGTGCTAGTAGGTGCAGGCTCACGGTACCTAGGTCCACGCGAATGCTCATCTTAGGGGGCAGCATCCTAGCTCTAGGGTTGTAGCTACCCATCTTTACGTACACCGAGCAATCCTCCCCTAAACAGCGCTTTAAACCCTCTACGCACCTTCTTAAGTGGTCCCTAACCTCCCCTAGGTGCTTAAGCGGGAACAGCTTCGTGTAGAGCCTTAAAA
>NJEF01000067.1 GCA_002255065.1 Desulfurococcales archaeon ex4484_204
CTGGGAACAGCCCAGCAGCAGCCGTAGAACCACGCGAGCCTCGATGAAGGGTTTAACACCTTATCAAACCCCGTGAAAGCGTGGGAGACCGTGGTGAGGACTGCCTCAGCAACCTTACAGCTAAGCGTCCTGCAGCTAAACCTGGGGGCGTATGAGGCTATGCCCCCCAACGCTGCAGCTCTCCCTAGGAGGGGCCTTAAGCAGCTGCCCTTAAGGGCTACGTCGGCATCGATGAATAGGAGGAGGCCCCCGCTAGACCTTAAGTAACCCCTATAGCATGCATAAACCTTGGGTGTCCAGCCCTCAGGAACCCTCTCAACCCTCTCATACTTAACCACCCCTGGATACATGTTCATAAAGTCCAGCACGACCTCCGGAGTGCCATCGGTGCTGCCATCGTCGACCACGACTACCTCATCAAGCCTAACCCTTTCCTGGCTCAGCAGGGCTTTAAGGAGGTGCCTCAACGTGTTGGCGCTATTCCTTACGGGCACTACAGCTGTAACGCCCTCCCTGAGATCTTCATACACGTTAAGGGCTCTGCTGGATTTTATTAGCGAAACACTCCTCCCCAGGCAGTATAGAGCGTATACCCAGGTAGCTAGGTCCGCTAAGAGGAGAGCTATCAGCACGGCGTTTAGTACCTCGCTAAGCATTCCACCTCCCTACTCACACGGATTGCTAGCTAGTGCAGCCATCTTAAAAGCTACATATCTAGGAATATATCGCTTAATCCCGAGCGGTTAACAGCTTAGCATAGCTGTGTTTAAGCTTGTATACTGCTCTACGTTAAATTCTTATTAAACGGTGAGACCCTCATTAAATATGTGGGGTGTTTAACAACTGGGTTAGCGTGGCTAGCTCGGTGTAGGGCTGATAGTTTTGATTAGGGTTCTTGTTAGGGGCAGTAAGGACGCCTCAGCGGTGAGGGCAGCTCTAGCGAGCTACTTAGGGGACCCTATGGTGAGGGTTGAGCACCTCAGGGGTGCTAGGGGGGATAAGTACTTTGAGAGGGTTGTGGAGGCTGTGAGGACCTACTCTGGGAAGGAGTTCGTTATAGTGTTAGCTGGGAAGAGGGACTACTGCAGGGAGCTCGAGGATGAGGTCAGTAAGTATGAGCACGCTGTGTTGGTTAGGGTCGGTAAGGCTGACGTAAGGAACGCCATGCTCGGAGAAATCATCAGCTACCTCAACCTAGGTAAGGCGATGTTTAGGGCATCGCTCGGCTGGGATAGGCATGGTAAGTCATACCTGCTCAAGGTAGCGAGCAGTAAGATCATTCCAGGCCTTAAGGTAAGCCCCGGCATAGACACGTTCTTCATACCCGGCAACGGTGGTGTTAAGAACCTGGAGAGCCTGCTATCCCGCAGCCTATGTACCCTACCCCTAATAGTTAAGGGGCCTGCAGGGCTTCACGACGTCTACTTAGGGGACCTGAGGGTAGCATCCATTAGGGTTCCCGATAGGGGGGTGAGACCTGACGTGCTCTTCACCAGCAGTGATGTTGGGGGTTGCTGCGTAGGTTTAAGCGATGTTGCTTACAGGAACTCTAACGTGTTAAGCACTTATGAGGGCATCTCTATACGTTTCCTGAGGAGCGTGGATAGCGAGGTGGAGAACATCATCGTTCCGTGGTCCGGCGGTAAGGATAGCACTACTGTACTGCTCCTAGCGTTTAAGGCTTTTGGGAGGAGCTCCGTAAAGGCTGTATACGTTGACACCGGTGTTGACTTCCCCTTTAATAAGGAGTACGTTGAGGAGGTTTCCAGGCTTCTAGGCGTAGACGTTAGGTACGTAAGGGCCCCTGTAGTGGATGAGCTCCTCAGCGGTAGACCGCGCCCTACCCACGGAGATAGGTGGTGCACGATCCTTAAGCTTAAGGCGTTGAGCACCTTCATTAAGGAGGAGTTCAAGGGCTCCTCCCTAGTCATTATCGGTGATAGGGATGCGGAGTCCGCTGCTAGGTCTAGGCGCTCGCTGATTAGGGTTGATGGTGAGGGCGTGGTTAACGCCTACCCCATAAGGTTGTGGGGCGCTACCCACGTTCAGGCATACCTAGCGCTAAACGGGGTACCCCTAAACAAGCTCTACCTAGAGGGTTTTTACAGGATAGGGTGCTACATATGCCCGGCATTAAGGAGCTGGGAGCTCTACATACTTCTAAGAAGCGGGATTATGGAGGAGGTAGCGAAGCTCCCATTCGGGAAGCTACTGCTAGGAGCGGGTAAGGGTTAGCCTGTAGAGCTAGAGCCGCCAGCTTCGAGGTGGTGTGGCAGCCGCCCTTACTTAAAATTAAGCCCTCTTAAGCATTAAGCTCACTACAGCCTTAGCTGTAGCGATGAACTCCCCGAGCGTAAGTACCTTAAGTAAGTGCGTAACTAGCGTAGCGATAACTAGCGATGCAGCTGCTAGCACCGGCGTAGGTATGGGTGCTAGGGATAGCAGCGCTATTAACGCGTGGGTGGACCAGGTGATAGCGAGCTCCCTAGCCCGTATGCCGTGCTTAGCTATGAGTAGGGGTAATGGGGCTATGTTAGCTGTGAGGAATGATGCTGCAGCGCCTTCAAGCCCGTACGACTTCGCTAGTATGGGTAGGGTTGCTACGAGGAGCGCGAGCCTTACAGCCCCGAGCACGGCTACGTCAGCCATCCTGCCCTCCTTGTTAAGCCTCATTAAACCGGCGATTAAGGCGGTCATCGGGGCTATAGCTAGTACGAGGATCTTGAGGGCTGAGGAGCCGGTGACCAGGGCCGGGTTTATTAGGTGAAGTATAGCTGCTGGTGCTGCTAGCACTAGCGCTACAATCGGTGTAACAACCCCTAAGCTTATCCTTAAGGTGTCGGAGAACGGGTCGCTTCCACGCCTTATACCTATGGGTAGGGAGGCGCTTATTAAGGCGTTAGGGACCGCGAACACCGTCAGCATCACCATGAAGGCTATGTAGAGGATCCCTGTAAGGGGTGCCTCACCAACTAAGTACGCAAACATGTAGACGTTCAGCATCGTTATCAGCTGGCCCGATATCACGAAGGGATAGTTAGAGTAGGTTAGCTTGAGTATGGTGCCCAAACCCCTAACCCTAAGGGGTGATGCAGCGGATGTTAAGGCTATGAGCAGGGATGCCGCTATAGCTACCAGGAAGTAGGCTAGGTACCCGATGAGCACTGAGAGCGCTCCTAAGCCTGCTAGGGCAGCTGCTACGCCAACAGCTAGCTTAGCTAGGGAGCCAGCGGTAACAGCTGTGAAGAAGCCTGAAAACCTCTCGAAGCCTAGGAGGCCCTGAGTCGTAGCTATTGACGCTACGGACAGGGCTGCTAGGGCAGCTGCTACACCTGCGAAGCCGCCGTAACCCAGGACCGTGACTGCAGGGATCGCTAGGAGGGCTGATACCGTTCCAAGCATTACCGAGACCGCTAGAGCAGCCCCATACGCTGGGAAGCCCTCAGCAGCTACTTCACGCATTACCGCTATGTTGAGCCCAGCACTAGGCAGTATAGCGAAGAGGGTTGCAGCGCTAAACACCGATGTAGCGACACCGACCGCCTCAATACCAGCGATCCTAGCTACTACCACCCAGAACACAAAGCCCGTAACCGATATAACTATATTGCCCAGGAAGAGCCACGTACCGCCAGTAACGGCTTCAGCGACGTCCCTCCTTAGCAACGACCTACCCTAAGCGGAGGGGGAGGACGCAAATATATCGTTTACGCTTACAGCCCGGCGCTATGGTCGCTGCATACCTAGCCCACCTTAACAACCCGCTGAGTTCTCGCCGACTCGTATATCGCGTCAACTACCTTATGGACGTACACCTCATCCCTCCCGTCCACACACGGCCTCCAACCATTTAATTACCGAGTCTAGGAAGTGCCTTAGCTTGTTGAGGTACACCACCTCTAGAGATCGCTAAACACCCCCTCCTTTAAAGTCTTACCCATACACGATATCCCGTACTCCCCGCTTAGGTAGCCCTCACAGGCCACCGTGCCGTTAACTACCTGCACCCCCCGCCTACGCCACCTATGGCTCGTAGTCCGCGAGCGCTCAAGCACCGATACACCGCCGCCCTCATGCCTCACCAAGACTGCTACGTTGCCCTCAACAGTTATGTCGCTCCTTAACCTATGCGTTACTGCGTAAACCTCCCTCACCCTCCCAGCGTACCAGTAGAACGTGTACAGCACGTGCATCGTGTTCTCATCAACCACGCCCCTGGAGAGCTTTACGTCTGTGACCCACTCCATCAGCGGCATCCGAGTTGCTCGGTAAGGACGGGCCTTCTGCAGACATAACGGACAACACTTGCATAGCCCATACTTAAGGCCATGTATGTAGGACATTTTAGAGGGGCGGTAATTGTTTAGATAGTTCTTACCGCACAATTATAAGCTAGCTCGTTATAACTTACCGGTGGCCCTATGGACTATGGGGAGCATTTTAAAGCTATAATATCGTCGTTAATCGTCAGGTTCGTTTCGGAGGGGCTGGACATCGTGAGGAGGGCGTTTAGAGCTGTTGCCGACGCCTTTGTGGGTGGGGGCGTGCTCCACGTTATTGGGGCGGGTCACTCAGCAACCATTGCTGAGGAGCTGTCTTTCAGGGTTGGGGGGCTAGCTCCCGTTAACCCATTCATGGATACCAACATAAACGTCTCCCACAGCGCGCACCTCTCAACACTTCTTGAGGGGGTGAGGAGGTATGCTGAAGCCCTGCTAAGGGCTAGGGGGGTTAGGAGCGGGGACGTAGTTCTAGTGGTATCAACGAGTGGTGTTAACACATTCCCTGTAGAGGCCGCCTTAAGGGCTAGGGCTATCGGGATTACGTTGAGGGAGTACTCATTGAAGCCTAGCCTTAGGAACCCGTGGGGGAGGAGGCTGTTCGAGGTCGTTGACATAGCTATAGATAGTAAGGTGCCGCCGGAGGACGCCGCTCTAAGCATTCCCGGGCTAGCTGTTAAGGTAGCACCCGTATCAACGATCCTTAACTCTTTCATAGCCGGCCTCATAGTGGCCTACAGCGTTGACTACCTAGTTAAGCCAGGCGTTAAGCTACCTGTATGGCTGAGCACCCACCTACTGGGTGCGGGCGAGCACAACAAGGAGCTATTTAGGGCCTACGCCCCCTAATAAAGCTACTATAGCGCTCAGAGGCGTCTGGCTATGGGTAGGGCCATCATCTATGCTGGCAGGGTCGTCACACCGTTCACCACCCTTAGGAACGCCTTAATAGAGGTTAGGGACGGCATCGTAGCCGACGTGTGTGAGGGGTGTGGTAGCGCGGGAAGCGGTATCAACTACAGGGACTACATAGTGATCCCGGGGATCCTCGACACCCACATCCACGGCATTAAGGGATTCGACGTGAATAGTGGTAGGGCCAGCGACATCCTGGGCATGTCTAGGAGCCTCGTTGAGCACGGCGTTACCGGCTTCGTTCCATCAACTGTTACAGCACCTTACGACGAGCTCGTTAAGGTGTGTAGGGCCGTATCGGAGGCGTTTAAGGAGTGGTCCACTAGTGCGCCCCAAGGTGCTAGGGTCTTGGGGCTCCACTTGGAGGGCCCTTACATCAACCCCGAGAAGAAGGGGGCTCAGAACCCCGAGTTCACTAGGGAGGCGAGCTTTAGGGAGGTCCTCGAGTACTTTAAGGCATCCAACGGGTTGCTGAGAATGATTACACTAGCCCCCGAGGTTAAGGGCGCTCTAGAAATTGTGGGCAGGGTTTCCGCCCTCGGTGTGGTGGTGAGCTTAGGGCACTCAAACGCTGACTACGAAACAGCTGTTAAGGCTGTGAGAAGGGGGGCTACTAGGGCGACACACCTATTTAACGCTATG
>NJEF01000068.1 GCA_002255065.1 Desulfurococcales archaeon ex4484_204
CAACAGTGATGTCAACCATATCAAGGTTCAGGGAGCTTAGAGGTAGGTGGGAGCCCGGGTTCGACATCGCCCAGAAGCCCCTGCACGCGATCGCTACCTACGGCGCCTACAAGTTAAGCGGTTTAAGCCCCACCGTACTCCTCGACTATATTCACCACGCAGTATTCCTAGCAGCCGTGGTTTTCCTGCTATGGCTAGTTGTTAGGGACCTCTTCGGTAGGTACGTAGCTGGTATCTCAGCTCTACTAGCATCGACCAGCTACCTAGTCGCTGGCTTCAGGGTCGGGGGCTTCTACGCTAACGAGGTATCCCTAACCCTGTACTTACTAATAACCTACCTGCTAATCAACATAGGTAGGGATACCTCCCTTAAGGCTTTCCTAGCCATCGCCTTAGGCCTAGCGATGCTGCTGGTTCACCCGTGGTCAGGCCTCCTCTACACGTCATCCCTGATACCCCTAGCCCTAACCCTGCACCTAAGGGGGGGTGGTAGGAGGTTGCTTGCCGTGAGGGCTCTAGTACCCTTAGTAACCATAGCCCTAGCCATAGGGCTCGCTGTCGGGGTTCTAGGGGTTAGGAGGCTCTACGTCCTCTACTACCTGTACTACCAGAGGGTTGCTGGGTTCCACAGGCTCTTAGGGGCTTTAAGGGAGGAGCCCTTAACAACCTACCTAGCGTACCTAACCACTAACGCTGTTCACCACTACTGCTGGTGCAGCCTATGCACACCCCTAACATACCTACCGGCCCTAGCATCGGTCTACGACCCCTTAACCCTGTCCTTAGCTATACCCGCATCAATTGTTGCTTTAAGCGGTGGCTTAGAGGTATACTTCAGGGTGTGCCTCCTGCTGCCAGCCTTAATAACCTCGGCCGTAACCTACGCTAGGCTGGGCTCTAAAGCGTTTACGTGGCTAGCGATAGCTGCGGGGCTGTCCAACACGGCCTACGTTGTAATGGGGGTTATTACCTAGGTCTAAAAACGCCTTAGTTAGAGGTACCTCCTCCTAGCGAGGAGCGCTACCGCCAGCATTAGAGCTAGGGCTACCGCAACCCACGGCACTGACTCCCTTAGCTGGGGCTGGGCTGCCTGGCTAATCCTCACTGAGCCACCTATTATCTCGTAGATCGTTTTAAGCTGCACTACATCGCACACCCCTGAAGCGTTGTTACCTGCTGCAGTCACCTCATCGAACCCGTCCCCGTCGGCATCGAACGCTACAGCGTCCTCAAACCACCCACCAGGTATTGTGTACGACCATATCGGGGTGAAGTCCTTACCGTACAGCAATATGACCTGCTCGTCGTAGGTGGTTACAACGACCTGGAGGGTGTCCAGGGGTGCGGTGTTAGCAACTGCTACACCGCTCGATCTAAGCCCCGTATCGATCTCCTTCTCAACGGACCAGGTAAGGCTGTCGTAAGCGAACACCTTACCGTCACATGCAGCAACGACCTCAGGTATGCCGTCAGCATCTATGTCGGCTACAACGCTGCCCATACACTGCCCGGTACCGGTGTCCTGGGAGGTCACGGTAGCCCCCGTAGCACCGTCTAGAACCGTGACGTAGCCGCCGTGGTCAGCTATAGCTACGTCGGGAACCCCGTCACCCGTTAGGTCACCTGAACTCATGTGCTCCCTATAGTGAACCCCTCCAGGCACCGTACCCGTCCATAGTAGGACCCCGCCGTTCTTTACGTCGTACGCGTAGACATTGGTGCTTAAGTACTCCCCAGCCACTACGTCCAGGGCGCCGTCACCGTTTAGGTCTACGAGGAGTACATCCCTTAACCCGTTACCGCCTGTGTAGGTCAACCACTCAACGACCCCGGTGCTACCGTCGAACACTATGAGGTCCTGGGTGGTGGCGAGAAAGTCTATGCCTGCAACAACCTCCAGCTCCCCGTCACCATCGACATCCCCCATAGCTACATCCACTGCCCAGTCCTCGGTGGCGTAGTACCATATGAGGGATCCGTCGACACCGTTGAGGACCCCTACACCACCTGCATCGCTGAAGGCTACGTCAGCAACGCCGTCGCCGTCAACATCCCCGGCAGCTACACCGAACACCCTACCACCACCTGTGTAGGTTAGCCACAGACCCGTACCCGTCTTGCCATCAACCGCCCCTACGTAGTCATAGTTAGCTATAGCTACGTCAGGGACCCCGTCACCGTTCATATCGCCTGCATCGATGTCCCACGTAGAGCCAGGGCCGCAGCCAGGCGATGGACGCTCCCAGGTAGGTGTTGGTGTTGGCTTTATTATTATCCTGCGGTATAGGGGGAACTGCCTAACCGACACCCTGCTACCAACGTAGCTCGGGGATGTAGGCTCTATCACAGGCTTCTCAGGCTTCTCCTTAGCCCTACCTCCTGCAGTAGCAACTAACGTGCCCGCAGCTATTAACAGCACGAGGACTAAAGCTATTAATGGATACTTCCTCAAGCAGGCACCCAATACTATGGTGTGGCGATCTAATATAAATATGTTGCTGCACGTAGCGCGAGCCCTAGATGTACTGCGTAACACCTCCCTGCATAGCTAACCTAACTACGTGGTTAGCTAGCTCCGCCACCCCGCTACACCCGGTGTTCAGGGTTAAGGGGTTTAGGAGCCTAGCTATGGCGTTGTATACTGGTAGCTGCCTAGCTATGAGGTCTGCCGACTCAGGCCTCCTAGCGGTAAGGGTTTTCAGGGGCGCTGTAACGTATGCGAGCACGTCGGCCCTAACAGCTAGCCTCACCAGGAACGACGTCGCCACCGACCTTAAGTACTCAGGCCACCTCAACGTGGTTACAACCCACGCTATGAAGTCCGGCACGGACCTCTCAGCAACAACGCACCTACAGACCCTAGGCATTAACTCGAGCTTAACGAGTATGTGAGGTATGACTGAGATGAGCTCTATTAGGGCCCACAGCCCCCTCATCCCGCTGGGTAGCCTTAAGCCGTAGTATGGGTTGTCGCTACCCCTGAAGACCCTGAAGAGCCTTAAGAACCTAGCGAGCACTGAGGCGAGGGTGTGGGTACCCCTAAACCAGACGACCCTGCAGCCGAGCCTAGAAGCTACCTCCCTAGCAAGGGTCGTCTTACCAGCACCGTCTGGGCCGAACATCGATATTAGCAGGAACTACCCCCGTGACTAGGTGTTACCGACCTACATAAAAGCTCCTAGACCCTAATTAATCAGCGACGCTAACACTTATATCACACCCCTCACCCATCACTAACATAGGAGGGTAGGGAGGATTAGCTGAGCTAGCTGGGGAAGGTGCTGACGGGGTGCTTAACACCACCCTTAACGAGTTAACCGTAGTTATACCTACGTACAACGAGGAGGAGGCTATCGGGGCAGTCATAGACGAGCTAGTTGAGGTTGGGGTTCCCAGGGACAGGATACTGGTTGTCGATGGCTACAGCACCGACAGGACTAGGGAGGTAGCTAGTAGCAGGGGTGTTAAGGTGATCCTCCAGGAGGGTAGGGGTAAGGCGGGCGCCCTGAGAACGGCGTTTAAGTACGTAAGCACGGAGTACTTCCTGGTAATGGACGGCGACTACACGTACCCAGCTAAGCACGTCCACGACCTCTTAAGGGTTGCTAGCGGTAAGGGGCTCGACGAGGTCATCGGGGCTAGGGTGTACAGTAAGGGGTCGCAGAGCCCTATATACAGGTTCGGGAACAGGGTGTTAACCAAGATCTTTAACGTGGTCTTCGGGACGTCGCTAACCGATGTGTTAAGCGGTATGTACATCGTTAGGAGGAACGCCCTAGCAGACGCCCTCTTCCTATCGAGGGGGTTCAGCATCGAGGCCGAGATAGCTGCCCACATAGCCAGCACCACGGGCAGGGTAGGTGAGGTCCCCATAGGGTATAGGAGGAGGATTGGGAGGAAGAAGCTAGGGGTTCCGCACGGCCTAATAATAGCTAGGGACATAGTTAAGCTCGCGTGGAGCTACAACCCGGCGTTCATGATATTCATAGCTGCCTCACTCCTCATAATACCTGGGCTGGTAATGGGTTCGTGGGTAGCATACAACTACTTCTTCAAGGGCATCAAGTACTACATTAAGGGCGTCATATCGATCATAATGACCTTAACGGGGTTAAACAGCCTCCTCCTAGCCATAATGGCCCTATACATGAAGAGGATGGAGCTAAGGATTAGGAAGATGTTAAGGGGGAGGGCAGGACGTAGTACGTAAATGCTTATTTAGCTGTACACCATATACCCTAACAGGCCATGCTTATCAGTGAGCGTTAATCAGAGGTTGTTTAGATGGCGGGTTTAGAGCTAAGCGAGGCTGTAAGGGTTGTTAGGAACGTGCTTAACTCAGTTAGGAAGGTAGTAGTTGGTAAGGAGAACCTAATCAAGCTCGTTTTATCGGCCCTATTCAGCGAGGGCCACATCCTCATTGAGGGGGTGCCCGGAACCGGGAAGACCCTCATGGCCGCAAGCATCGCTAGGGCTTTCGGAGGCGTCTTCAAGAGGGTTCAGGGTAACCCCGACATCCTGCCAACAGATATAACGGGCTTCCACGTGTACAGCTTGTCGGGTGAGGCTAGGTTCGTTAAGGGCCCTATATTCGCTAACGTCCTAATGGTCGATGAGCTCAACAGGATAACCCCTAGGGCCCAGGCAGCCCTCCTAGAAGCTATGCAGGAGGGCAGGGTAACGGTCGACGGTGTTACTTACAGGCTGCCTAGGCCCTTCCTAATAATAGCTACCCAGATGCCTGGGGGGATGGGTACAGGCACCTACCCGTTAACTGAGACGTTGCTGGATAGGTTCTCAGCGGTGGCCTACAGCACTTACAACGCCCCTGAGGAGGAGTTCGAGATCGTTGGTAGGTCCGACGAGCTGGTAGCCGATAACGTGGAGAGCGCCGTAGGGCCTGAGGAGGTCGTTAAGGCCGTGGAGTCCATTAGGGATGTGTACGTCGATGGGAGGGTGGTTAAGTACATCATAGACCTGGTAAACTACGTGAGGACCCATAAGATGGTTGCGTACGGTCCCAGCCATAGGGCCTCCATACACCTCTACAGGATGTCGAGGGTCTACGCGGTGATGAGGGGTAGGGACTACGTAACACCTGATGACGTTAAAGCACTCGCTAAGCCCGTGATGTTACATAGGTTTAGGGTAACGCCTGAAGCCGAAGCCGAGGGGGTTAGCAGGGAGGCACTGATAAGTGAGGCCTTAAGCAGGGTTAAGGTGCCTAAGGAGTAGGGTCTCCATGAACACGGCATCTCTAGTGGCAGCTCTAGCGGTATCGATCCCCGTAACCACGTATGTAAGCAACTACATATTAAGGTTTAGCGGTATGGAGTACTACATAATCCTGGGAGCCCACACGTTAGCCCTCCTCAACGCCCAGCTGTACCTAGGCTTTAAGGGCTTAAGGCTCCCCCACCTATGGGTGATACCCCTAGCAATACTCCTCCAGGACTCCCTAGCTAGCGTCGTGGGTTTAGGGCTGTCAGGCCTCCTAGCAATGGGCATCCTAACGTCCGCTTACCTAGCTAGGGCTTCAGAGATGCCTAGCGGTGACTGGAGGCCCGCGGTCTGGTGCGCTGTAGGTGCTGCAGCAGCCCTGCTAGCTACTGGTGTAGGGCCTATCGCTTACTACGTCATAGGGCCTCTATGGGAGGTCTTAGCGTCTAGGAGCGTTAGGAACGGAGCCGTAGCACCCGTAGCTGTAGCGGTAGCTTCAGCAGTGCCGTACCACCACATACCGGCCTTAGCCCTCTATGCATCGCTCCTAAGCCCCCTTAAGGCCGTCGCCAGCAAGCACCTACCGCAGCTCCTAGCAGC
>NJEF01000007.1 GCA_002255065.1 Desulfurococcales archaeon ex4484_204
AGGCCCTCAACGTGAGCCTACCCCCGGAGCTTAAGCTCCTCGCATTCGACATAGAGGTCTATAACCCTAAGGGTGCGCCCCACCCTGACAGGGACCCAGTGATCATTATATCCCTAGCTAACTCTAAGGGCGAGGTTAAGCAGCTGGTTGCCGAGAAAGGTGTTGCGAACCCTGACCTTAAGTTAATAAAGGACTTCGTAAACTACGTGAGGACCTACGACCCAGACATCATCGTTGGCTATAACAGCAACGGCTTCGACTGGCCGTACCTAATTAAGAGGAGCGAGAGGTTAGGGGTAAAGCTCGACGTCGGTAGAGTGAAGGGCGGCGTCCCTAGGACCTCAGCCTACGGCCACATATCAGTTCCGGGGAGGTTGAACGTAGACCTGTACAACTTCGCTGAGGAGATCCCCGAGGTTAAGATAAAGTCCTTGGAGGAGGTAGCTGACTACCTAGGTGTTATGAGGAAGTCGGAGCGCGTTATTATACCGTGGTATGACCTGTATAAGTTCTGGGATGACGATAGGAGGAGGGCTACCCTCCTTAAGTACGCTAGAGACGACGTTATCTCAACAATTGGTTTAGCCGATAAGTTCATCCCGTTCGCAATGCAGCTAGCCAGCCTAACAGGGCTGCCGCTAGACCAGGTGGGCGCTGCATCCGTTGGCTTCAGGCTTGAGTGGTACTTAATGAGGGCTGCGTTTAAGTTTAATGAGCTGGTCCCGAACAGGGTTGAGAGGCCCTACGAGCCCTACAGAGGCGCTATAGTGCTCGAGCCTAGGAAGGGTGTCCACGAGAACATAGCCGTCCTGGACTTCTCCTCCATGTACCCGAACCTGATGATAAAGTATAACATAGGCCCCGACACGTATGTTGGGGGTGAGTGCCCTAACGACCAGTGCTACGTAATCCCCGGCCTGGGGTACAGGTTTAGGAGGCACCCTCCAGGCTTCTACAAGACTGTTCTCGAAACGCTGTTAAGGTTGAGGAAGGAGATAAGGGAGACCATGAAGAAGCTGCCCAGGGACTCACCTGAGTTTAGGGTTCTTGATGAGAGGCAGAAAGCCCTGAAGGTACTTGCCAACGCGTCCTACGGGTACATGGGGTGGGTTGGGGCTCGCTGGTACTTCAGGCAGGGGGCTGAGGCCGTAACAGCTCTAGGTAGGGATACCATAAGGAAGGCCATAGAGATAGCTGAGTCCTTAGGGCTTAAAGTAATCTACGGGGACACGGACTCCCTATTCACGACGTACGATAGGGATAGAGTTAGTAAGTTCATAGAGTCTGTGAAGAACTCCTTAGGGCTCGAGATTAAGGTGGATAAGGTTTACAGGAGGGTCTTCTTCACTGAGGCTAAGAAGAGGTACGTCGGCCTAACAATGGATGGCGTAATAGATATCGTGGGATTCGAGGCTGTGAGGGGGGACTGGACCGAGATAGCTAAGGAGGTCCAGGAGGAGGTAGCTAAGATAGTCCTAGCTGAGGGTAAGGTGGATAAGGCTGTCGACTACGTTAGGAATGTTGTTAGGGATTTAAGGAATGGTAAGGTACCGCTGAGCAAGCTAACGATCTGGAAGACAATAACTAGGAGGATAGAGGACTACGAGGTCGACGCACCGCACGTCGCAGCAGCTAAGAGGCTCATCGAGGCTGGGGGTAAGGTAGATGTCGGGGATAAGGTAGGGTACGTAGTCCTTAAAGGACCCGGCAAGATATCGTCTAGAGCCTACCCCTACATGCTGGCTACCCCGAAGGAGATAGATGTTGAGTACTACGTACAGCACCAGATAATCCCGGCAGCATTAAGGATCCTAAGCTACTTCGGCGTTACCGAGAAGCAGCTAGCAGGTGTTGGTAAAGCGGTAAAAACCCTCTTTGACTTCATGAGGAGGTGAGCCCGCCTCTAACCCCCTACTGGAGGATGTCATCGAATGTGAGCACGGTGATGTTTAGCGGCTTCTTAGTTACTAGGCCGACCCTAGCCCCTATAACCAGCTTAACCCCCTTAACCGAGGCGGCATCCACTACACGCTGAGTTATTATGCCGTCCATAACCACTGCGTAGACCTCCTTACCGTCGGACTTAAGCAGGTAGTCAACGATATCCCTCACCGGGACCCTCTCAATAACCCCCCACTTAGCATCGTAAACCATCGCCTCAAGGGTTCCTCTAAGGGACTTAATATCATCTATAACTGCTTGAGGTACCTGGAATGTCTCCAACGCCTCTAACTTAGTGACCTCGACCTCAGGTATTACCGCTCCCTCCCTCTGAGGGTGGACCTCAGGCTGCTGGGCAGCCACCCTCTCTGCCTGGGCTACCTGCTGTAGGTAGTTCTTAACGGGTACGGCGTTCTTAAGCGACTTAACTATCTCCTTCCCGGTAAGCTCCTCAACCTCCCTCCCCTGCGGCGCCTTAGCTACGTAGTCTATCTTAGCAACCCTCGTTAGCTCCTTCAGGATTAGGTCGCCTGCCCTATCGCCATCCACGAACGCTATAACGGTTTTCTTACTCTTCGTAAGGTTTACAACTGAGTTGGGGATTCTCCCCTTAGCCCCCTCAATAGCTATTACGTTTCTGTACCCGTACCTAAGTAGGTTCAGGACGTCCGCCCTACCCTCAACTATTATTAGGGTCTCCGACTTGTTAACATCCGGGCCTGCTGGCAACCTTTCAGGGCCGTAGTACACGAGCTCGGCCTTCTTAACAGCCTCCTCAATCTCGTTGAGTATCTCCTTAACATCAACCGCCCTCTCCTTAAACCACTTCGATTATGTCTAGTACCCTTATCTTAGCGTTAAATGGGCCTACCTTATCCACGAACTCGACCATTGCAGCTACCAACGCTGTCTCCGACCTATCCAGGTTCGACGGTATTAGGACCTCGCCAACGGTCTTGCTCCCTTGCTTCTTAATATCAACGATTATCCTACCTATGCGCCCCTTATCCTGGAGCTCCCTTAAATCGAAATCCGGGCCGAACAGGCCCTCTGTTTGACCGAAGATGGCCCCTATAATGTCGGGCCTATCCACGTTACCATCAACCTCTATCTTAGCCCTTACCAGGTACTTCATTCGTTACCACCTGGGCTTCCGCCTATGCGCAACTCCTTCGTTTTACCTAGCTCCTCAAGAGTAAATAAGTTAATTACCTCCAATGCATGCAGTGTTTAGGACGTAGCTGCTGCGTGGTGAGGGGGATGAGCTGGTATGTAAACTACCTAGCTAATACCCTAAGGAGGAAGTACGGCGTTCTAGGGAGGGTTGCAGCTAGGTACGTTAAGGCTGGTTTTAGTGTTAGGGTCCTTAAGGACGTCATAGTAGCTCAGGGGAAGGGTATGAAATACGTTATTACCGCTGCGGAAAACCCTAAGGAAGCTGTACGGCTCGGTAGCAGGGTTATTGAGGTAGCTGGGAAGCTAGGAGGCGTACCCGTGGTTGCTCTTTACGGGAGGGCTAGGTGGGGCCCCATCATCGGTGAGTTGAGGGGTATAGGTGTAAGGGTTAAGCTGGTTAGGGGGTAGTTTATGGAGGCCATCGATAGGTACCACGTAGTAAGGGAGTGTAGGGAGAGGTGTGCTGAGGAGGGCTTCTCTGGGAGCGCTTTTAACGACTGCGTTAATGAGTGCGTTAAGAGGTTGTTAGGCGGGGGTTGCTAGCTAACCTTAACCGGGTTAACTTTTTAGTTCTTAATGAGCTAGTATAGTGGATTAAAATGAAGAAGCCCCCATGCGAGTGGAAGGTGAAGGAGCTAGTGCCCCTGCTCAGAGCGGTCCTTGCTTACATAATGATTAGGGAGCGCGGTATGTCGATCTACCAGACATCTAAGGTCCTGGGGGTTACCCCGGCAGCTATATCTAACTACCTATCCGCTAAGAGGTCGAAGATAGAGCTAGTTAATGAGTTCATAAGTAATGAGGAGCTACACAGCGAGTTCTCTAAGTGGGTTGAGAAGCTATTAGCTGAGGAGATAGAGGCTGGCGAGGTCCTCTGCCTACTCTGCAGGAAGGTTACTAAGTGGAAGGGCTTCTGCATTGATGCGGGCGAGCTATCCATCAATGACTCCGCATAACATGTAGGGGGGTATTCATTGCCCGCCCTATTAACTATTTATTAACGCATAGTAACTTAAGTAGTAGACCTGGCCCAAGTCGTTGAGCGGTGAGGGCTTTGAACCTAAGGGCCATGCTTAAAGCGTACCTAGGAATACTGACCGTTCTAGGCCTGCTAATGCTGAGCGTCCCGCTAATCGACATAGTCTACGGGGAGCCGATCAGCATGCTGTTCCTGATAGTTGGCGAGGCGCTGATTCTAATAGGGCTCCTAGCTGGCGGTTTGTCAGCCGAGCCCCTATCCCCCCTTGAGGCCCTATCCGTTGGCGCGCTGGGCTGGCTAACCCTGCCTCTAATCTCGGGCCTCATACTCAACTATGAGGTGGGCATACCGTTAGTGGACTCGGTCTTCGAATCCGTTAGCGGCTTCACCGGCACGGGCTTCACGGTGCTTACGTTAAGGGGTATGAAGCACTCCATAATCTTCTGGCGCTCCCTTATGCAGTGGACGGGCGAGCTGGGCTTCGTCGTCTTCGCAATGGTTTTCGTGCCATACTTCTACGAGGTAGCTAGGGAGCTCTATGGGGTTGAGAGGCCTGTTAAGATAGAGGCCTCATTCTACAGAACCGCTTTAAGGCTCCTAATGACGTACGTAGTCCTAACAGCTGCGGGTGCTGTGTTCTACTACCTCTCCGGCATGACGTTGTTCGAAAGCGTGAACCACATAATGACCACCATAGCGACTGGCGGTATGTCAACCTACGATAAGGGTTACGCGCTGATATTTAGTAGGGCGCCGATAACCTACGTACCCGTCATGGTCTTCATGATACTTGGGGGTATGAACCTCTACAACCTCAACAACCTAGTATCAGGCAGGATCCGTAGCTTTGTTAGGTCTGAGGAGCTTCAGTACTACCTGCTAACAGTGGTCATTGTCCCCTTAATCGCGTTTCTCTCATACATCCTTGTTGAGCACTACAGCGACATAAGGGCCGCGTTTCTTCAATCAATATTCAACACCGTATCGGGCATAACGACAACGGGGTTCAGCATAGGTTCCCTAAAGGCGTTGAAGGAGCCTACTAAGGCCATAATAACTATGGGGATGTTCATAGGCAGCATGAGCTTTAGCACTGCAGGGGGTATTAAGTCGTTAAGGCTTATGCTTATATTCAAGAAGTTCAGACACGCTATTACATCAATGATAGTCCCCCCCTCAGCTGTTAGGACCATAACAACCCTTAGGAGGGTCATCTCCGAGTCCGACATATCCAATGCCTTACTACTGGTTATAATCCATGCATTCGCAGTGTTTACCGGGGCCACCATAATCTCAGCGTACGGGTACTCCTTCATAGACTCACTCTTCGAAGCCACCTCAGCAGCTAGCTGCGTTGGGTTAAGCGTAGGGGTAGTCTCAGCCCATGCGCAATTAGGCGTTAAGCTAACCATAATATCCCTAATGCTCCTAGGGAGGATAGAGTACCTCCACCTGTTCCTCCTAATATCGTTCCTAGTGAACAGGAGGATATTTAAGGTTCTTAGGGTGTGAAGCAATTGTGTGATTGCGCTTAAGAGTTAATTAACTAGCAGATAAATTTAGGAGTGGAAGCAGGATGAGAATACTGATAATAGGTGGTGGAGGGGTTACTGAGGAGCTTCTTAAGTCAGTAAACCTTAAGAGGACGCAGGTCGTCGTTATTGAGAAGGATCCCAATAAGTGTGCTGAGATAGGGAGTAGGTATGACGTCCTAGTAATAAATAAGGACGCTACGGACATATCGGTGTACACGTCGGACATATCGATGGTGGAGCTGGATGGGGTGCTAGCCTTAACGAATAAGGACGAGGTCAACGTCTTCGCTCTAACCATAGCCAAGCTATACAACATACCGATGAGGCTAGCTAGAGTTAGGAGCCCTAAGATCGCCGAGCTAATTATGAGGCTAAACCTAGGCGTCCCGATTACGGTTCCATCGATCATTGCCGATCTAGTTAAGGGTTACTTAGAATCGATAGGGGAGCCAGTGCTGGTTACGGAGTTCGGGGACTTTAAGATTATGAAGATAACGCTAAGCGAGACGGATAAAGCTGTTGGTAAGGACCTTAAAGAGCTCGAGCTACCCAGCGATATTAAGGTCCTCCTAATATTTGATGGAACGAGCCTGAAGGCACCTACGGACAGCATAAAGTTTATGAACGGCTATCAAGTATTTGTTGCCGCACCGAAAACGGAGGACGTGATTAGGTTGTTTAAGGGGTGAGGGGGTAGGGTTGGTACTCAGGCTACCCCAGCTACCGTCGCTACTCATACCTAGCTTAATTATTCAGCTAACCCTGTTCATAGGTATAATAGTGATAATTAGGTTCCTGATAGCCTGGTTCGTAAGCACGCTCGCTAGCAGGGGGGCTATCTCATCGAGTGCGAGGGCTGTGATAATAAAGATCCTCGACATCCTAGTTATAATATCAGTGGCGACAGTTACCGTACACCTAATAACGGCATCGCTAACCCCGTACATAGTGACGGCTATTATAGGGATCCTCGTCTTAGTGCTGTTCTACCACGAAATCAAGGAGTTCACGGCATTTATTACAGTACACCTACAGCACTACGCCCGCGGTTCGTGGGTTGAGATTAAAATACCTAACATGAATGCCTCGATAAAGGGTAAACTAGTGGATATCCAGCCATTTAACTCCATAATCGAGGATATCCATGGTAACAGGGTATACATTGCTAATTCGTTGCTCGTTAACTCACTAATTAAGGAGTACAGACCTAACGTCCTGCTTAAAATCCAGCTAAGCTTGAATAGCGGTGCTAGCAACGCAGGAAACCTTAGCGACTTTATCTCGAATAAGTTAAGGGAGATAGTCTCCAATTCGCCCTTTAGGCTGGATGAGGACTACCTACACGTACTATCCCTTAATAGGGAGGTCCTGGTGTTCACTGTAAGGCTAATACCCTTCTCAACACCGGTAAGAACCTCCGACTTATTGAAGGTAATGACGTACATTAGGGATACTCTCTCAGAGTACTCCCCCAACATAGAGGTTAGCGAAGCTTAGGGCATACACCCATATTCCTCAGCCTAATGTAGACCTGGTACAGCCTGTAGGTAAGCCTGCTTAGCCTCTCAGCATACACCCTAGCCTCCTCCCTAGCCCTACCGGCAGTGAACGCCGCCCTAGGTAACTCAATGCCTAGCTCCTGACTGATCCTCGACACATTGAGGAGGTCTACACCGCACATCCTCTTTAACTCCTCGTAGGGGTTCACAAGCTGCCGCGACACCTCCAGCTTCTCCATAAGCCACGCTAGGGTTCGTGTATACGCTAGCTTCCTTAACCTATCTTTAGATGAGGTAACCAGGGTTAGCTCCCCATCTATAACCTCTCTTAGCAGGCCCTCAAACACTTTAACAAGGTCCTTAGGGAGTCCAGAGGATTCGGTGACGTACGCATTCAGGTCATCGCCGTTAAACCACGCTAGCACGAATAAGCTACTATCCCTATGCTCAATAACAAGCAGCTCCACTGCCATCACCTTCAACGCCCTCGATGGCCTTTCAAGGAGAACCTTAACGCTACCTAAGCTCAGCTCCTCCGACCTAGATAGTAGCTTAGCTAGCTTCCCTGCTAGGGCAGCAACGTCGCCCCACTTCAACTCCTTCATAGCAACGATGGCAGCTGCATCCCTATCTACAAGCTTTAGCAACGGGAACCAGAGCTTAGGGGGCTCCCTAGCAAGCTTTAACGACTCCTCGTAAACATCGAGCCAGCTGATAACCTCCATCACCGCGGAGGCCTCCGGCTCCCAGACAACTATCCGTGGTAACGGCATCATTAAGGGGTCAACACCTACTTCGAGCTCCCTAAACGATATAGCGTACCTCGGGGACTGCCTCAGTATAAGCCTTAACGCTGCCGACCCTACCTTAAGATCTTCAACATTAGTAGCTGGATCTACCTCGATAACCATGCCGTAGGTGAAGTCCCTATACACACCGAACGTGCTAACGTCGAGATCTATGACTCCCTCCTCATAGCGAGGAATAAGGGTCCCGTTAAGGTTTAGTAGCTTAACACGACTTCTAGACTCGACAACCCATCTAACGCTGTACGGCACCTCGTAGTACTCCCCGAAGCCCTCCCTAGGGACGTACACCCTTAACTTAATGTACGAGCTCACCTTCCCCCGAATTACGTCGGATATGAAATCGCGTTTCTCACCCCACCTTACCTTAAACGACTCATAGCTCTCTAAGGCATCACTTAAGAATCTATAATTATCGATGACGCTGTTTAACACCTTTAAGCTGACCTCCTCTATCACCTTCCTATTAGAGGACACGACAATAGCTTCCTCAGCTACATCGATAGCGCCGGGCTGGTACTTCTCAACCTGGTCCCTCCTCGATGCAGGTTCTAGCTCCTTCTCCCTATCTCCTATCAAGGCCCTCCTAACCCCGTATGGAGGGCCGTACTCGTAAAAGCCGAGCTTGTTCCAGACGTCTATACCATGCCTGCTCAGCTTAATAACACCCCCAATTAGGGTTCCAGGCTTCTCAACCAGGTTAAGGGTCTTAAGGAGCTCAATCTCATCCCTACTGAGCTCAGCTCCTAGGACGGCCTTGAACAGGGATTTAAAGAGCGCTGAGTACTTATTGTTCCTAACCACATAGACCTTCTCTAAAGGTATTCTGGAGTATTCGTTAACCCCCTCCACACCCCTAGAAGCTACCGCCTTATCCCATGATGTAATCGGTATGATCACGGTCTCCGTCTCACTAAGCTCTCTCCTCCTCCCCTTTCTACCCTCCCTCTGCATGAACTCCCTAACCTCTAGGGGGAGCCCGTAGTGGACGATCCTGCCTATGTTACCTATATCGATCCCCTGGAGCAGGGTCCTCACGGTAACTATGATCTTGACCTTAGGTGGTGTAGCCCTAGCTGCCTCCTCAATTACGTCCCTAACTTTCTTAGGGACTAAGTGATGGTGTGTAGCTATTAACGCCTTATTACTACAGAGTTCCCTTAGCCTGCGTGCTAGCCCCTCAGCAGCCCTTATGCTCGGTGTGAAGACTACGGTAACCACGTCGTCGTTAACATACCTGCTTATCAGCTCTGCCGGGTCAAAGTATGGTAACGCTACACGTATCCCCTTCCTCCTAAGATATTCAATTACCACGAATGCGTTTCTAGCAAACAGCCTCGGGTCCTTAACTACCTCCTCTAGCTCACGATCCGGTATCCCGTACTCCTTAATAGCCCTGAAAACCTCCTTCCTCACCCTCTCAATGCTTCTACCGAGAACCACGTACGTGCAGTTCCTGATTTTAAAGGGCCTACCGGAGATCACCTTGGTTCTCCTCAGCGTTATATCGCTGATTATCGATGCTAGCTCGGATGGATTACCCAGGGTTGCTGTAAGGATGACCACCTGCGGCTTCCTAACAGTTAGGTAGCTCGCTACGATCTCCAGCATGGCTACTAGTAGCGATGCCCCCCTAGAGCCGTAGAAGTCGAGTTCGTCTATGACAACCATATCCACCTCCCTGAGGAACCCTGCAAGGTACGACTTACCTACCGACTCGGCAACCCTCTTTAAATCCGCCATCAAGAACGCGGGATTAGTTATAACGACCTCAGCTTTAAGCAACCTACTGCGTACGGCATCCGTCTTAAATGAGCCCAGCGTCGGCCTATCCACCTTAACTACAGCCTTACCCTTCCCAAGAGATGAGTAGTAGTCCTCGATCCTAACGATCTGGTCAGCTGAGAGGGCTAGCGTCGGGTACAGCACCAGGACCTTCTTACCATTAGCGAGGGAGTATAGCACCCACGCCTCTGTCTTACCAGATCCGGTACCGGATACCAGTATTACATTAAGCCCCTTCTCTAAGGCCTGAACAGCCTCCCACTGGTGTCTGTAGAGCCTTAAACCGGATAACGCCCTAGACCTCGGTCCACCGCTCCTTAGCTCGGGAACTATGTCTGAGAACCTTACATCGGTGAGGTCGGGTGACGTACCCTCCTCACAAACCCATTCACAGTCTAGGTTAAGCGAGCTAGCTAGGCTTAACGTCCTTACCCTCAATCAGTAACTACCTCCACACGAACCTCCTGCTCACAGTGTAGTTAACAATGAAGCCCGCAACGATCCCTAAGAACTGAGAGATCACCGATTCATGGATTACGTAGTGGAACGCCACTATGGAGGTTGCGTACTGAACTAGTATGGATGCTAGCGTTGATAGATGGAACTTAGCTAGCCTTAAAGGCCACGGACCCATCCTCCTGCTCCTAAACGTCCATAGATCATTAAGTACGAAGTTATTAATTACTGACACCTCGATACCTAAGGCTGAGGCCACCTCGTGGAGAAGCCCCAGTACGTACCTGCATAAAGCAACTACGCCTAGATTAACGAGGGTTCCTGAGGCACCAACTATAGCGAACTTAAGGTAGTCGGGCGATAGATTTAAGGTTTGAACCACGAAATCCCACATTACCTTACTGCTTAGCTTTGAGGAGCCCCTAACCCTTAAGCCGAACGAGTAAGGCTCCTCACAAACCCTACGATACCTGCCCTTAGCGAGGATCTCGAGCAATATTTTAAAGCCCCTAGGGTTTATGTGGTTAAGCCTACCTATAGCGTCCTTCTTAAACATGAAGTAGCCTGATAGGGGATCGTTAACCTTCCTAGCCTGCGGCACGAGAACCCTTGCTAGCATGGTTGCGGCCCTCGATACTAGCCTCCTGAACACAGACCAACCCCGGACTTCACCACCCCTTACGTACCTCGACGCCACAACGATATCGCACCCGCCCTGCGCCAGCCTCTGATAGAGCCTCGGTATGAGTTCAGGTGGGTGCTGTAGGTCAGCGTCCATAACAGCGATCGCATCAGCAGCTGAGTTCCTCACCCCCTCAATAACCGCGGAGGAGAGGCCTAGCTTACCGGGTCTCTTAATAACCTTAACCGGGTATCTAGTGCTAAGCCTGCTAGCAACCTCAGCAGTACCGTCCGGTGAGTTATCGTCAACAACTACGACCTCATAGGGTATTTTAGCTGAGCTTAGCGCCCTATCTATCCTGGTAATAAGCTCCTCTATGTTATCCCTCTCATTGTATGTCGGCACCACTACGGAGACGTTAGGGTGCTTAACTTCACACACCTGACTTACTCCCGTGGAGTTAGTACATGTTGAACATTAATACCTTAATCGCTAGCTAGCCCCTCGCTACGCTTCTAACCCTGCTTAACATAGCCTCATACAGCTTTAGGAGGAGCTTCCTCCTATCCTCCATAAGGACAACGTCGCTGTATCCATGGGCTACTATGTTGTGGCTAAACGGTGACGGCGCCCCCACAGCCTTAAAGTACTTAACCCTAACCACCCCTTTCTCGATCCATCTAAGCACCTTCTCTGCGTTGATAACGTCCATTAAGTCCTCCATAACCTCCCTATAGGCCTCCTCAAGTATTGGGAAGTTAGGGATCTTCTCAGCTATTCTAAGGAGGGTCTCCGAGTTTATCTGCCTCCTACTAATACTCGTTTCAACCCCTTTGTACCTCCTAAGGAGTGCGAACGACCTCTCGGCACAGTGCCTAAACCTCCTCTTAAGTACTTCGCTCCTCCTTAAAGCAGACCTGAGCAGGCTCCTCAAGTTACTGCTAGTTACTCTGCTAACCAGCTCGTCAATGATTACACCGTTAACTGGTACGTGTGACGGAAGTGTAAGCATGAAGCCGTTGTCGGTAACGGTTACCCTAACGTTCGCGGAGGTGATGTCGCTTAACACCGCGGCATACGCCCTTGATAGCGCGTCGTTAACCCTCCTCCCGAATAGGTAGTGAAATATTATGTTTAACGTCCTAGTATCCCTATCGCTCCACAGCTCTATTAGAACCTCCCTATTGGATGGAATGGAGCCGTTGGTGTACGTAGCCTGCTCCCAAACATATTCAACGACGTATCTAGCTGCGTGGGGCTCGAGCCTATACTCCTTTACAACGGCGTTAATAGCCTTCTCGACACCGTACCTCCTCAGCAACCCGTATACCCACTTCCTTAGCCTCCCAACCCTTAAGGCAGAGTCGAAGGTTAAGGGAAGCATTTCAGAGAACCAGCTAGGCACCGTAGGCCTCTGGTGCTCGACCCTCCTTACGTAAGCCTTAATGCCCTCAGACCTCAGGAACTCGTAGGTTCTACCGCCAAGCACGAACACGTCTCCTGGACTTAGGTACTCAACGAACTCCTCCTCCAGGTTACCTACATACTTACCGCTCTCTAGGAACACCTTAACCTTAGCTTCATCAGGTATCGCACCGGAGTTTAAGTAGTAAATCATCCTGACGGACCTCTTCCTACCAAACACCCCCTCAAGCTCGTCGAGCCAGATCTTGGAGTACACGTTTAAGCCCCTGAGCTCGCCGCCGTACCTACCAGCTAAGTACCTAAGGACGTTCAGGAACTCCTCATATTTGAGCCCCCTATAGCTATAAGCCCTCCTCACCACCTTAAACGCCTCCTTAATACCCCACTTCCTCTCCAACGACATACCGACCAGGTGCTGTGCCAGGATGTCGAGGGGCTTCCTAGGTATCCTAACGACGTCTAACCTCCTCTCCAGAGCTAGTTTAGCGAGGGTTGCTGACTCCACGAGGTCGTCTCTATCCACAGCTATCATGTAGCCCTTACTAACGTCCTTAACGCTGTGGCCTGACCGCCCAACCCTCTGAATAAGCCTTGTAGCGCTCTTAGGGCTGCTCAACAAGACCACCGCATCAATGTACCCTATGTCGATACCTAGCTCGAGGGATGTAGAGCTGTTCTTAGAGATTAAGCCGTTAACGACGTAGTTACCGCTCTCGGAGTCTATGATTCCGTAAGCCCTGCGAAGCCTTACCTTCCTAACCTCCTTAACCCTATCAAAGAATACATCTCCCCTAACTAAGCTGAGGAGGTCCCTTAACCCCCACACTAACCCATCATCACCTACACCTCTAGCCTCCCTAAGGAGGGTTCTCAACAGCCTCTCCAAGCTACCCCTCCCGCACCCCCTCCTACGCTCCAGCCTCTCAATACCCTTGAGGAGCCTCTTTAGTTTAGGTGCAGGGAGGTTCAGCTTTAGGCACAACTCCTTTAACCTAGAGCTCACTCCAGGAATGCAGTCCTTACCTGAATCTTCACACACCAGTACCTCATTAACCACCCTTACATCGGTTCTCCACGGCGTTAGCAACTTAAAGAACCTCCTCAGGTACTCACCGCCTAAGACAGCGACGTCGTACAGCACCCCGCCCCTCCTTCCCGTAACGGCGTGTCTAGAGCTGGTTCTCCTCCTCTTAATTGAGGCCATTACCCCGAAGGAGAGCAGTAGGGTTCTTAATCCCTTAGCAAGCTCCTTACCCTGTACTGTAAAGCCTGCTGAGATAACCCTGCCCCGCCTAACATTCACATACCCGCATCCATCGAAGCAGCCGGAAACGAACTCCTCCCTATGCCTACGCGGGAGCCTGTATACTATTGAGGGGAAGCTCCTCTTAGCATCTCCTTCAGAGGCGTTAACCAAGCTCTTAAATACCTCGGCAATAACTGGGTGCTCTACCTCCATTGAGCACCCATCCCTACCCTCCTCCCTATAACGTGGTGTAATCCCGAGTTCCTTACCTATCGCTTCACCATACCTCCTAAGCACCTCCCTATCGCTGGAGCGAAACGTTAGCGATCTACCCCTCCATAATCCATTAAAGACCCAGAAGCCTAGTAGCCTAGCTATGAAGGGCGTGAGCTCCCCTCCATTAACGCGGTGGCGTTCTCCATTAATTAGCACAGCTCTTACCGACCTAGTATTTAAGGGTATGTTAAACATGGATAGCAACCCTTTAAGTAGACCCCGTTGAAGGGGCTTCTGCTGCGTTATAGCTTCTAAGAGGTAGTCATTACTAACACCATACCTCCGCGTTAAGCTAGCTATCTTGTCCTTCCTGGACCGAACCCCTGCTTCAAGTTTTAAGTAGAAGCCCTCGGTTAGCTCTAGGTAGGCGTTATCTGGTAGAACCTCAACCAGCTTAACCCTCCTCCCCCTTAGTGGAACCCTCCTCACCACGCCAACGTAGTCCCCAACGTTTAACTCCTCGGCCCTAACCCACCTAACCCTGCCGTCACCACCTATCGTTAGAAATTTGTGGTCCACGGTAGCTCTAACCTCAAACCCCAGGTCCGTCCTAATTAGTAAGCCGCTGGAGTTATAGTTAATGACGTGCGGCTCCCTATACCTTACAGGCTTTACCTTATGGTTTAGAACCCCTAAGATCCTCTCACCACCTCTAAGCTCGCTGACCTTCCTAACCCCTTCATCAGTAAAGATTTCCGAATTGGGTGCAACGCATACTACCGCCTTTAACTTCCCCTCCTTTAACTTGTTCTCAACTTCAAGCCTTACGTCACGGCTTAAGGAGCTGTGGTGGGCTTCTATGTCGTCAGCATCAACTATCCCCTCCTTCTCAAACATCCTCTTCAGCTTATAGACGACCCTCTCCGTAGAGCTCCTAGTGTTAGTGAAAACCAGCGTCGTTCTATGCCTCCTAATAACGTCGCTAAGCACCTCATAGATTGATGCATTAAGCACCTCCGCGGGCGCCCTAATTATGTTCACCCTCGGGCATACAACCCTGATATCCATAGGCTTGATGAACCTTGCATCAATGATAACGCAGTCCCTAAGCCTCCCGCTACCGTCATAACCTGTAAGGAACTTAGCGATCTCCTCTAGGGGTGCTATCGTGGCACTAAGCCCTATTCTCTGGGTACCCCTACCAACTAGTTCCTCAAGCCTTTCAAGGCTCAGGCTTAGGTGCACCCCCCTCTTACTCCCGGCAAGCTCGTGGATCTCATCAACGATAACCCACCTAACACCCCTCAACCTCTCCCTAAACTTAGGGGCTACGAGAATTATGGAGAGGGTTTCAGGCGTGGTTATGAGTATGTGCGGCGGCACTCTAACCATCCTCTGCCGCTCCGACTGCGGGGTATCGCTAGTCCTTACAGCTACCCTTAACTTCGGGAGGTTGATGCCTAGCTCCTCAGCAGCCGCCTTAATCCCCTCAATAGGCTGGATAAGGTTCTTCTTCATGTCGTTATTCAAAGCCCTTAAGGGGGAGACGTAAACTACGTAGACGGTCTCCTCCAGTAAGCCCTCCTCAGCTAGCCCGTACAGCTCGTCGAGTATTGCTAGGAAGGCTGCTAGCGTCTTCCCGGTGCCTGTAGGGCTCGATATTAAAACGTTCCTGCCCTCCTTAATCGCCGGGATCGACATGAGCTGCGCGGGCGTAAACTCCTTAAACACCCCCTTAAACCACCTAACCGTGTACCTTCTTAAGTACCTAAGAACCGCAGCTTCGTTGGGAGGCTCCGAGATAACTTCCACCCACTCACCCTAAGCACATATCAGTGCTTAGAGCAATTAAGAGGTTACCACACAATAGGTAGGGCGTATTAAAGTAAAAAGCCCTTAACACAAAGTAATTCCGGGTGGTTGAAGTAAGGAATGAAGTCATACTTGCGTCCCTGGTGTTTGCAATAGCGGTTATCGTATCAGCTACCCTACCACCCGAGGTTAGGGATATGGCATCCATAGAGGTTGAGAGAACCGTAAGGCCTTTTGAGGAGGCTTTTAGCGTAAAACCGTTTGAGACCTTGATCGCCTTACCAGTAATAATACTTTACAACAACTTCAGGGTGGCTGTGATAAACATCGCTTTAGGGCCCACCATTGTGGTTCCCATAGCCATTACGGCTTTCAACGGCTTCTACATAACGTCGTTCGTAATGAGCGGTAACGTTATCGAGAACTCCCTTCTGATCATCCCCCACGGCGTTGTTGAGATACCCGCATTCATACTATCCGCTGCTATCGGTCTTAAGCTGGGTTTTGCAGTTATTCTAAGGGGTCTCAGGCTAAGGGATGTGAGCTTAGCGGAGGTTCTAGCACTATGTATAAGGTATTTAAGTATCGTCCTAATGCTATTCGCTATAGCAGCGTTAATCGAGACCTTCCTAACCCCCTCCATATACGCTGCTTACAAGGTCTTAACTAGTAGCTCTCTCGGTGGTTCAGTTGGCTAGCACATGCTCTAAGGCGTTCGCAGCTTTTATTGAGGCCTTCAGCAGGTACTTAGAGGTTAATGGTAGGAGAACGCTCTCAATAGCTAGCGCTACCGGTCAGAAGGAAGTGAAGATCTCGTTAAGGGCTTTAAGGAGGGTTCACGACCCGTCAACAGGCTTTCCCCTAATATCGGACGTCGTTAAAGTCATTACGGCGTGCGACCCGTCACGACTCCACAGAGCCGGTCTGGAAATTAAGGAGGTTAACGGTGAGGTATTCATAATCGTTCCTACCAACCTCCTCAGTGAACTCATTCGGCGTGATAGGGAGGGACTGGTAAATCTCTTACTAGGAGACCCTAGCTAGGGTTAGTAGGGTAAGAGAGATTAATTCCTGTAGCGAGTACTGTTACGGTACTGATGAGAGTCATGCCCACTGAGGTGTGATGAGCATTAGGGGTATCTGAGCTCTCAAACAAGCTTGAGCTTCTCCGCCTCCCTCCTTATGTCAGGCTTCTCAGTAGCTACTGCATCAACTCCTAGGGCCGCTACCTTAATGTAGGTCGCTACATCGTTGATAACCCACGCAATAACCTCCATACCGTTTCCGTGAACCTCCTTAACAACCCTCCCTCTCAGGAGGCTGTAGGGCATTACTATGAAGTCAACACCTCTCCTCCTCAACATGCTTACGTGGGGGAACGGGTTATTTATTATTGCTGCAACCTTGAGGTTACCTACTAATGCTTTACACTCGCTAAGCACCGCGATGTCGTAGTGGGCGATAACCGCGTTATCCGTGAAGTCCTCGCTTTTAAGTATGTCAATTAACCGCCTTCCTTTACCATCCCTAGGTATTAGAACTAGTTTTGCCTTATCCCTAACAGCGTTAATAACCTCCCTCACTGTAGCTACGCTTACCGCACCAGCTTGTTTAAGCTCATTGAAAGCTACCCCCGATACTGGCTTCCTAACACCTAACACCTCCAAGTCCTCATCGGCATAGGCTATTGCTACGCCGTCCTTAGTGAAGCGTGTATCAATTATTATGCCGTCAGCCTCGAGCTCTAAGGCTCTAGCAATAGCGCGCATACTGTTACCGGGCTCGTAGGCGCTAGCACCTCTATAGGCGAGTACAGCGATGCCCTCCTCCCTAAAGAACCCCATCTCACACCACCCCAGGTAGGCCCTCCCTCAACTCCCTGCTAGCCTCTTCAATATCCTTTACGGTATCTATGGACCTCCAATAGACACCTCTAAATACGTAGCCCTTAAGCCTCCCCTCTAAGGCTAGCTTAGGGAACGTAGTTTTCTCTAAATCACCCTTCTTAGGTATGTACTTAAAGGCCTCGGGCTTCATGACGTACACCCCTGCATTTACTAGGTACTCCTCTAGTACGGGCTTCTCCTTAAAAGACTTAACGAAGCCCTTCTCATCAACCTCAACAACACCGTAAGGAGATCTTAACGGTACCAAGGCCATTGCAGCTAGGGCTTCAC
>NJEF01000069.1 GCA_002255065.1 Desulfurococcales archaeon ex4484_204
ATGGGGCGGTGTGTAGGGCGGCATCGGCATAGCGGGGTTACTGGCCCCGCCTTACGCCCTCGGTTACGGGAGGCGGCGACCCTCCCAGCCCTTCCCGCGCACCGCCAATTACTCCTAAATTAGGGAGTAAATAAGCTATAGGCTGTAAGTGGTGGAGTTTTAGAGTATGAGACTCTACGTGCTTACCTTAATCCTTTACAAGAATTATCTGTGCAACGCCGTTCTTCACCTTGACCGTGAAGTTGCTGCCCCTAACCTTAGATGGTAGCTCAACCCTCTTCCTTATCTGCCTCCCCTTATACTTAAGAACTATATCGACAGTTCTTGAGCGCACCCTCTCAACCCTTACGTCCCTCTCCCTCGAACCGCTTGCCTCCATGAGTATCTTAACCCTGCTGCCCTCATCCCTCACCTCAATCATGGGCTCAGACACGAAGTACCTAAAGAGGCTATAGTTGTCGTCGAAGCCTTCCCAGAACTCGTTTCCCCCTATGCGGTCCTTATCCCTGGCAGGCTTCCTATTCATTATTTCCCCAACTCCCCTTCTCTAAAGCACATAAAAACCTTTACTTTCATAAGGGGGTGAGACTCCTTAGCAATCCCCCTTAAAGTAATATTGCGGTTAAACCAAGCCTAAAATCAATGTAATACTAGGTACTTTCACCCTCTACAACTAAGTAAAAATTTGCTTCAAGCAACTAAACTACGGTGTGTAGGCGTGGACCTCGCAACGGCTTTAAGGTCGGCGGTTAAGGAGGTCCTGCAATACCTTAGAGGTAGTAGCGTTAGAACAGATGTTCTAGGTAGTAGCTACTTCGGCGACGTTACCAGGGTGTTTGACAGGGTGGCTGAGGAGCTGATAGTATCCAGCCTTATCAAGAGGTTGGGGAGAAAACTCCTCATAGTTAGTGAGGAGATGGGTGTTAAAGCTGTGGGTGAACCCGAGTACATAGCTGTAATCGACCCTGTTGATGGTAGCACGAACTACGAGGCGGGGATTCCATGGTCCTCAGTATCAATAGCTATAGCGCCCTATAACGATAAAGCGGTAATCAAGGACGTGCAGGCAGCAATAGTAGCTGAAGTGTTTAGAGATAGAGTCTACGAGTTCAGTGAGGAGAGTGGTGTGAAAGTAAATGGTTTAAGGCCCTCAAGACCTAGCAAACCACTAGAGGTATTACTAGGGTATTTCGAGACACCTGAAGCTTACTCCATAATCCCTGGGTATTGGGGGGTGAGGGGTGGTAGAGTAGCTCTAAGGTCTCTTGGATGCGTATCCCTAGACATAATCTACGTCGCCCTGGGGAGGGCTGAAGGCTTTGCTGACCTAAGGGCGAAGATAAGGAACGTTGACGTGGCAGCTTCAATAGCGATAGCTGAGGAGCTGGGCGCTAAGTCAATACTATGCAACGGCGTACCGGCTTCTGAGGTAACTATTAAGAACCTAGTTAAGATCGACTGCTTACTGGTAGGGTTCAACGAATATTACCTAGGTAGACTGGTTAAGGCGTTTAAGCTCAGGAGGTCTTTAAGCGCCCACTCTCAATGAGCTTATTAAAGGCTTCCTCGAAGCTCTCGCTACTTAACAGCTGGTACTTAAGGTAAACACCGGTTCTTCCATATCTGTCCCTCCTAGTCAGGACGTTCACCCTCTCAACCACCGTCTCTATGCTAACACTCACTACCTTAGCTACGTAGTGTTCGTACCCCACTACCGGGGCTTCTATGTGGCCCTTCTCCGTAGGAATGATTAACACTAAGGACTTACTCACCCCGGGAACCCTTACATCCCTCACTAACTCCTCATAGTTAACCATGCCACCAAACCTATAGAACTCCCACTCCCTCGGTGATAGATCGCTGAGAGGGAAGGAAACAGTCCTTAGCCCTGAGGGGTCCACTTCTATATATGCCTTAGGTGTTGAGGCAGGTGTTGCCTGTATAATAAACCTGTTAAGGGCCTGGATTCCGTGGTTTTCAAGGCATAGCTCCACCAGGAATGCCTGGACCCTGTAGGGGATGACGATGTCTACATCGCTCTTACTATTAACATCCCCCCTAGCCAGGGATCCGTGTGTTATCGGTTCTAAGCCGCAGGACTTCAAAGCCTTCATTAACCTGCTGGCATCTCGTCTTAGCCTCCTAAGGATCTCCCACCTAGTAGCACTATACGTCACCTCCCTAAACTCGGGGATCCTAGCAACCTTATGCCTCGGCGTCCTCGCTACTAGATCCCTGTCCCACACTCTACCTAACCTCTAGGTACCTTCTCAATAAGGGCGTAAAAGAAGCCTATCGTTTCATGTCTATGGGGCCATGCCCTCATAACACCCTCTACGAAGCCAGGGTCGTAGGGCCCGTTAAACCCCACGATCCTGATCCTGCCTCTCTCCTTACTTAGGAGCCTAACTATAACGTCCTCGCACTCCTCCCTTAAGAGGGAGCACGTCGTGTACAGTACCCTACCTCCAGGCTTTACTAGCTTTAGAGCAGCTTTAAGGAGTTCGTACTGGATCTGAGCGAACTTCGGGACTTCATCCTTGTGCATTCTCCACCTAAGGTCGGGGTTCTTCATTAACGTTCCATCGGATGTGCAGGGAGCGTCGACTAGCACCTTATCGGCTACGCTACTACCTATTAGCTTAGGGGCCTTCCTCCCATCCTCAACGAAGATCTTCACTATACTTATGCCGGCCCTACCTAGAAGCTCCTCCATCCTCCTAACACGGGATTTATCGATGTCAAAGGCGTAGATCACCCCTTTATTCCTCATCAACTCAGCCATGTGCTCCGTTTTACCTCCTGGTGCAGCGCATAGATCTACAACGGTCTCCCCAGGCTTAGGGTTAAGTATTAGGGATGCTAGGGCTGCAGCCTCTTCCTGAATAACTATCTTACCATCCCTGAATAGCCTAGATCTATCGAAGTTGTAGGGTCCCTTAAACTTAATTACCGTGGGCACTACCTCAGATACCTTAACATCCTTACCCTCCCTCCTCAGCTCCTCAGCGACCTCACCCGCACCGCTCTTAAGGATGTTAACCCTTACACATATTAAGGGCTTCCTAAGCAGTGCCTTAAATAGCTCCTCAGCTTCGCTACCTATGAGCTGGAGCATCCGCTTTATGTACCATGGGGGGAGCAGATATTTAAACATCAACTCCTCGTCCTTATTCTTAGGCTCCAACCTATACCCCTCCAGCCTATCCACGGCGTCCCAGAACCACGTGCCAGCGTATGGATGCGCTTTGCTGGATATGTAGGCAGCAACCCTGTTCTTTACCTCTAAGGGGTTGCTGAACCTAACACCGCCCTTACTAAAGAGTTTAAGCTCTATGAACACCCTTAAGGCAGCCCTTAAATGGGGGTCGAGCAGCGCTGGATTAACAACGCCTGTGATGTCCTTTATAACCCTATCTATTACGCCCTCCCTAAGCATCACTCTGTAGAATATCGCTGATAACGGGGGGTCCTTCCTAGTACCTAAGACTCCATACTTCCTAAACGCATCCCTCTTAGCCTGCTGGCTCGGTTTAACGGACTCAGCCCTCAGGGTCGCCTCAATTAACGCAGCGATATCCCTCCACGTTAAGAGGACAGGTTGCTTACCCTTACGCATCACTGCACCTTACACATATACTCTCACTAATTTTAAGGGGTTAGGCAACGCTTTAGTGAGTGGCATGGTTTCAGCAGCGCTAGCACGGAAAATCGCTGAGCGTTTAAAGAGGTATGCACCCCTATTAATCCTCATAGTAGGAACTGCGTTAAGACTATCGGTAGCGCCTTACTCCTCGGGGTCCGACATACCTCAGTTCGCGGGCTTCGCAGGCACCTTCCTAAGGCATGGGCTGTGCTTCTACGAGTACGCAGGCTCTTCAAGCTTTAGGACTGAGGGGTGGCCATACTCCTGGCCATATCCCTACGGCCCTGTGTGGGTAGTGCTTACATCCATACTACTGCTAATCGTTGGGGACGGCAACCTAGTTAAGTGCTTCTGGAGGGGTGGGACGTACTACGTCTACGTATCCATAAAGTGGGTTACCGCTGTTAAGACAGTGCTCATAGCTGCAGACGTAGTGCTAGCATACCTACTGTACAGGTATGTAAGGAGGAAGTACGGCAGGTCGTGGGGGACCCTCTCACTAATACTGTACTACTTAAACCCCATGACGATCTACGTAACGTCTATATACGGGATGTTCGACCAGCTGGCCCTACTATTCCTTGTAGCGGCAATGCTAAGCTTTCTTAGCGGTAAGTATGTTAAGGTGGGTTTGCTTACATCGCTCGCCCTGCTAACTAAGCAGACGTTGCTCGCACCTGCTGTAGCGCTAATAGCGTGTACTAGGGGTAAGAGGGCCCTAACCGTGCTTACAGCCCTCGCAGCTAGTGCTCTAGCCCTCCTACCGTTCTTAGCAGCGTGCCCCCATACTGTGGAGAGAATAATGAGTATATTGTTAAGCACGTCGAGGCCGGGGTATACAGAGCCCCTAGTCTACAGCTTCAACGGGTTCTCATCCCTAGCAACGTATCTCCACTCTAGGCAGGGTATGAGCTTAAGCTGGGTTATGAGCTACTGGTACCTCCCGTTCATAGCTCTATTCCTCCCCCTCATCTATAGGGCAGCTAGGTCTAGCCTAAGTGTAGATAGCGCCGTGATGCTGTCATACGCGGTGTTCGTAGCAACCTACTGGAGGGTTAACGCCCAGTACATGCTGCCGTTAGTAGGGCTTACAGCGCTGGCCCTCCCTAGAGCTAGTAGGGTGGGTAGGGCCCTCCTCCTGCTACTTAACGGGATGGTAGCGCTGTGGCCCGTATCGTTCCCTATAAGCTGGTGGTTCCATGTCCACATAGAGCATCCCAATACCATGATCTGGAGGGTCCTAGATACCTTTAACCTCATGATATTCGATGAGCTGTACTACGTGGTCTACTCGCTAGTGCTGACGGTGTTGCTCTATGTAACAGCAATATACTTCCTAGTAGTTAAGAGAAGTGGAGTGGTCTGAGTGGGTGTGTGTAGGTTATGTGGTAGGTCGGGCAGGGTTGTAAGTAACGCTATAGGTGTTTGCGCTGAGTGTTTAAGGAGTAGGGGTGGTGAGGCCCTCAAGATCGCTTCAGAGGTGCATGCTAGGTTCAGGCTATCCGTTGGCCTACCCGTGAGGCCTCCTCAAGGAGGGGTTAGGTGCAGGGTGTGCGTTAATGAGTGTTCAATACCTGAGGGTTCTAGGGGTTTCTGCGGTCTATGGGTGTCTAAGGGGGGTAGGCTGCAGCCAATTACTGGTTATGGGAGGGCGGTGGTTCTCTGGTACCTAGACCCCCACCCAACAAACTGTGTAGCTCAGCCTGTCTGCCCTGCAAGCACGAGTAGGGGTTACCCAGCATACACGAGGGTTCCAGGGGTTGAGTACGGGTACTACAACCTAGCAGTGTTCTTCGGTGGGTGCTCGCTGGACTGCATCTTCTGTCAGAACTGGGAGCATAAGGACATGGTCGCCAGGGATAGGGTGCCCAGTAAGTACGTTAGGAGCGTTGACGAGCTCGTTGAGGCGGCCAAGAACCCTAAGGTTACGTGTATCTGCTACTTCGGCGGCGACCCGGGGCCGCAGTCCTTCTACGCGTTAATGGCTTCTAGGAAGGTGGTTTCTAGGGCTAGTAGGGAAGGCCTTACTAAGAGGGTGTGCTGGGAGACAAACGGGGTTGAGAACCCAGCCATAATGAGGGAGATGGCTAGGTTAAGCATGGTTTCCGGAGGTATTGTTAAGATCGACTGGAAGGCATGGACACCCGCGATCTACG
>NJEF01000070.1 GCA_002255065.1 Desulfurococcales archaeon ex4484_204
ATACAGTGGTTCCGCAGTTAGGGCACTTCCCCCTTATCGCCCTCCTACCGTTCTTTAATGTAACCTCCTCTGGGTTTACTAACTCAACCTTCTTCCTACATTTAACGCAGAATCCAACCACCATGCGTGGATCCCTCATTTAATAGGCTACACACTATCTAATAAAAATTCTGTGTTTTTTATGGCACGTATGTTTAACTATTATTTAGATGTGTACTAACAGAAATCGTATATGGTGTGGTATAAAACCGGGACACAACTCTATTAACTCTTCCAGGGTACTGTTCCTGGTGATATATTGGAATTTAAAGTTAGGGATACAGGTCTTGCCGAGAGAGGTAAAGTCCAGATAGAGTGGGCTGAGAAGCATATGCCTGTTCTTAGACGTATAATGAAGGAGTTCAGGCATAGCAAGCCGTTAAAAGGTGTAAGGGTTGGAGCGGTCTTGCATGTAACTAAGGAGACCGCCATGCTCATTAAGACCCTAGCGGAGGGAGGAGCTGAGGTATGGCTTGCCGGGAGCAACCCTCTTTCAACACAGGACGACGTCGCTGCTGCGTTGGCCGTAGACGGGGTCCACGTGTTTGCTTGGAGGGGTGAAGGCGTTAAGGAGTACTGGTGGTGCATAGAGCAGGTAGCTAACTCTGAGCCGAACATAGTTCTCGATGACGGTGCTGACCTACATGCCTACCTACACAGTAAGGGGGTCGGCATCGGCTCTAAGGTCTGGGGAGGTACTGAGGAAACCACTACCGGGGTAGTAAGGCTTAAAGCCCTTGAGGGTGAGGGTAAATTGCTCTACCCCGTCATAGCCGTTAACGACTCATTAACTAAGTACCTCTTCGATAACCGCTACGGTACCGGCCAGTCAACCATTGACGGCATACTTAGAGCTACTAATGTCTTACTAGCTGGTAAGGTAGTTGTTGTTGCAGGATATGGTTGGGTAGGTAGGGGGATCGCTATGAGGGCTAGGGGTATGGGCGCTAGAGTTATCATTACTGAGGTCGACCCAGTGAGGGCCCTTGAAGCGGTGATGGATGGCTACGAGGTCATGCAGATGAGTAGGGCTGCGGAGGTCGGCGATATATTCATTACTGCGACAGGTAATAAGAATGTCATTACGGCCGAACACATGAAGGTAATGAAGGACGGCGCTATACTAGCGAATGCAGGGCACTTTAATGTAGAGGTTAGCGTGGCTGACTTAGAGAAGATCTCGGTGTCTAAGAGGCCCGTTAGGGATAACGTGACTGAGTACGTGTTAGGTGATGACCGCAGGCTCTACCTACTAGCTGAGGGGAGGCTCGTTAACCTCGTTGCTGCCGAGGGGCATCCTAGCGAGGTCATGGATATGAGCTTTTCTAACCAGGCCTTCGCCGTGAAGTTCATTAAGGAGAGGAGAGGTAGCTTGGAGAGAAAGGTTCTCTCCCTCCCAAGAGAGATCGATGAAGAAATAGCCCTCCACAAGCTACACTCAATGGGTATCACCATAGACTCACTAACGGAGGTGCAGAAGAGGTACTTAAGAAGCTGGCAACTAGGTACGTAACACGTTAATCGCTATCGCTAGCTCTGCAAACCTTAAAACACTCTGTGAAGCAGTCAGTAAATGCCTCTCTATCAGCCTTTAATAAGCAATTATCTAAGCATACCTCCTCACAGTACACAAGCCTCGACTTAAACGTTATTACCACCACTATAAGGTAAACGTGCTTTTTTATAAGCTTTTAACCTACAACCCCTAAAAATTCTTAAGGGTGTTAAATGGGTAGCAGGAATGAAGGCAGGCGTGAGTACCTTCTAGGAGATGTAGAGCATGTCTGGTTTGAATATGACCGACAGAACGATATCCTTTACATAAACTTCGGGCTAGACATAGAGGACGCCGATGAGTCATTCCTAACCGAGAACGACGTAGCAGTCAGGATTAAGAATAACAGGGTAGTATCATTAACGGTGTTTAACTTCTCACGTAAGATAGGGTACGAGATACAATAAGGTTCAGTAACTAAGCAATACCCTACATCTATAAATATCTAAACGATGTAGCACTGTGAACATCAGTAAGTTAGGAAACACCTCCTCATGAAATAAACTAACGCTAACAAAGATATTCCAAATTCCATAATGATTAGCTACCTAGAGTTTTAGGGCTTATTAAGAATTCCTAGAAGACCAAACACGCATCTATGCAGCTACGTGACTCTAAATAGCTATATGGGGTTTTAATAAACAGCAATAGCTATGTAAGGAAGAAGTATGTCTTTGGGTAGCTTAAGATATTTCATTCACCTCGACAATGAGCTGTTTAATAATTAATACGGAATTATACTCTCCGTACGCTTTAAACTATGTCAAGGTTTTGAAGGGCTTTTTAAGGCTTTGATGTTATTGACGGACCTTACTTATGAAACATTAGCCAGTATGGATATAGCTAAGCTGTCTCTAAGCTAGGATACACGGTGGTAGACCACGCTGTTAGTTTTCTATGGTAAGGGTAAGGGCAAGACGACGGCTGCTGTAGGTACCGCTATGAGGGCTTTAGGGAGGGGGTGGAGGGTCTTGTTGGTTCACTTCCTTAAGCCCGCTAAGTCAGGGGAGCAGCTCCTCTTTAAGGAGCTTTCTAAGCACTCCGCTTTTAAGCATAGGTTAATGTGGCTTGCCCTAGGAACTGAGGAATTCGTTTCCGTTAATGACTTAGGCGGTAGCGCTGCCTCTATAAACATAGCCCTCTCGTACGGGTTCTTAAAATACCTGTACCAGGACATCATTAAATCGTTTAATCCCCAGCTCGTAGTATTCGATGAACTCGGGATAGCTACTCATTTAGGGATCGTTGATGAAACCCTAGCGAGTAATGTCTTAGAACGCTTTAGCGGTAGTCTAGAAAGACACGCTATCGTTACAGGTCGCTATGTTCCTAAACCTATTAGGGACATAGCGGACTTAATTACTAAGATCAGCGAGGTTAAGCATTATTTTAAAGCCGGAATAGCTTCCATTGAAGGCCTGGATTATTAGATGGGGGGTACCCTAGTAGGAGCCGTACCTAACCCTCTAAGGTCTTTAATCTACTTACCCCTCCTTTTAAGCTATAGGCTTTAAAGCCGATAGCCCTTAAAGCCCTTGCGTAAATCGTGCTAGCTACCCCCTTATCGCAATAAGTGATTATCAATCTATCAGGTGCTACTCTATTAAGAACCTCCGATACGTGTATAGCCCCTTTAGGGTGCCACCTATCGAACTCATCTCTAGGTCTTACGTCAACTAAGACAGCACCCTCTAGAACTCCGTCTACCTCTACATCCTCGGTAAACGCCTTAATTAGAGATTTAATTTTACCTGTTTCACTAACTTTAAATTCCATTAACGCACTATATACTAAGTCTAAGACCTCCCCCAGCTTACCGATCTCCTCCTTAAGCTTGCCTTCCTTCGCTCTCGTAGCTACGGCACCTCCAGCTATTCTACATGCTTCCTTAACTCTGCTAGTTAAGCCGTATAGGCCGAGCTCCCTAATATAGCTAATTATCTCCTCCTTATCCATACCACATAGGGGTCTCAATATAGGTCTCTTTGAAACCCCTGGCAGGAGCCTCTCAACTACCTCTAAATTCTTTAGGGTTTGAGAAGATGCTTGACCTATGGACTCACCAGTTACTACAGCGTCATAGCCGTGTTCAGCTGCTACCTTCTGCGCTATGTAATGCATTGACCACCTAAGGACGACCTGGCGGTAATCCCTGCTCACTCTATTAACTATCTCAGCTATAACAGGTGTGAAGTCAATTACTAGGAACCTAGGTTCATATGGTGTAAACCAGTCGCTTAACTTCACCGCTACATCAACGGCAGCTTCAGAGCTCTCAGCTGAGCCCATATAGAGGTGTAGGAAATCCACTTTACAGCCCCTCTTAGCTATCATCCATGATGCAAGAGTTGAGTCGTAGCCCCCCGAGAACAGCGACACCACCCTACCCTCGACACCTACCGGCAGGCCTTTAGGCCCGCTAAGACACCTATCTATGAAATAGGCTACACCACCCCTTACCTCGATCTTAACCGTTACCTCAGGGTTCTCTAAATCAACACCTGCGGAGTACGGCTTTAATGCGGCACCAACAACTGATGCTACGTCCAACGACGTAAAGCGGTGTTTGCCGCTTCTCTTAACCCTAACAGCGAACTTCCTGCCCTTAACAACATCCCTATACAGCTCCTCAGCGTGATGTGCTATATCCTTAAGGTTTCTAAACTCCCTAGGCATAACCCTGCAAACGCTGTGAATCCCGAAAATCGTTACTAGCGAATTTATAACATCTTTATTCGCTTCAAGTAGTAGGACGCTGTTAACCCTCCTCACCTTATACTGGGTTCCTAATCGTTTAAGGACCTTATCTATAGCCCTAAGAAGCCTCAATTCAAACCTAGGTCTAGTCCTTGACGACTTCAACGGTATTTCAGGAGCTTCCTTTACTAAGTAGTAGTAGTCCACCTTCCCCTAGCTTTACACATCAGCAAGTCTTATATGCGTTCAGTAAGGAGTTACCAACACTTAAGGAGTGCACACAGGATGCTTACATCTCTTGCGTAACAACCCGCCTAAATGCCTAGAAGTGCTAGAAGATTCCATGTTATTACTACTCGAACGAATACTAGGGAGACCACGCTCATGAGCTTTATAAGTATATTTAACGATGGGCCTGCAGCATCTTTCAGCGGATCCCCTACGGTATCACCTATAACTGCAGCCTTATGGGCCTCACTACCCTTACCTCCATAATGCCCTTCCTCTATGTATTTCTTAGCGTTATCCCATGTATTACCGACGTTTCCTTGAAATAGACCTAGGAGTAGCCCGGTCAGTATTGCTGCTAGGAGCATCCCTGCTAAGGCGTACGGACCTAGAATAAACCCGACAATTAAGGGTGATAGAATTGCCAGCAGCCCTGGAGCTACCAACCTCTTAATAGCGTAGACGGTAACTATTGATACTGCTCTACCGTAGTCCGGCTTCTCCTTAAACTCCATGATCCCTGGCCTCTCCCTTAGCTGCCTCCTAATCTCGTCTATTAAAACGAATGCCGCGTCGCTTACCGACATTATTATTAGCGTTATGAACGCTGCTGGAAGAGCTATACCTATTATAGCACCTGTTAATACTTTAGCGTCCATAATTGAGAGGTTCCTCATTAAATCGTTAAATGCCACCCCTGTAACACGGGCGATGTTGCTTGAGTACGCAGCTAGGAATGCTAGGGCTGTTAAGGCCGCCGAACCTATAGCGAACCCCTTAGATATCGACTTCATGGTGTTACCCGCAGCATCAAGCCTGTCAGTGATAGCTCTAACATCCTCCCCAAGCCCTGCCTGCTCAGCTATACCAGCTGCGTTATCGGTTATAGGTCCATACGCGTCAGCACTAACAACTATCCCGGTCAACGACAGCATGCCGACAGCTGCCAGCGCTACACCGTAGATGCCTAGCCAGAAGCTGTACTGGGACAGCAACAGAAACGATAATAACTCGGCAGTAGCTATAGCTACTGCCGGGATAACCACGCTCAGGAACCCGTAGGAGAGGCCGCTGAGGATCGTTAGCGCTGGCCCCATCTGCGACATCTCGGCAACCTTCCTCACAGGCCCCTTGTCCTTATTAGTGAAGTAATCGCTTGTTAACCCAACCGCTATGCCAGCTACGAGCCCAGCTGTTATGACGGCGAACGACCTTATACCTAGCTCGAAGCCG